>JBMFXL010000233.1:0-3401 GCA_049964275.1 Acidimicrobiales bacterium
GGCACGGAGACGCCATTTCGAGCGACCGCGTGGTGCTCTTCGTCGTCGACGTCGCACTCGTCGGTGTGGTTACGGCACGTATCGTGCTCGCGATTCGAGGGGAGCACCATTCACGAGACGAACTCGAACGCCTTGCGCTCCAGGATCCTCTTACCTCGCTCCCGAACCGGCGTCAGGTGTTCACGTACCTGCGGACCCTCCTCGAACGACAAGATGACGTCACTGGACACCACGTCAGCCTCATCTTTATCGATCTCGACCAGTTCAAGATGGTGAACGACAGTTACGGCCATGCCTACGGCGACCGGCTCCTCCAAGAGGTCGCCTCCCGACTCGAGCGAGTCGCACGACCCTCCCACCTCGTGGGCCGGATCGGTGGCGATGAGTTTGTGATCATCATGGAGGGCGTCCGTTCGGTGGATGAGACCACCGAACTCGCCGCAGAGGCCCGAGAAAGCCTTCGCCAGCCCTATGAGATCTATGGCGTCGAGATCTTCCTCTCAGGGTCGATCGGTGTCTCGATCACGCCCTCGTTTTCCAACAACTCTGCTGACATCCTTCTCCGCGATGCGGACCTCGCGATGTACGAAGCCAAGTCCCAGGGGCGGGACGCGGTCATGGTCTTCGACACCGCGATGAGTACCTCGACCAGCAAGCGTCTCGAGCTTCGGAACGATCTTCGTCAGGCGATTGCGCTCAACGAACTCTCCCTCGTCTATCAGCCGATTGTGGGCGCCACCGACGGACGCGTTCGTGGGGCGGAGGCCCTGTTGCGATGGAAACACGGCCGGCTTGGGCAGGTCTCCCCGACGGTATTCATACCCGTCGCAGAGGAGAGCGGCTACATCAAGGAGATCGGTCGTTGGGTACTGATCGAGGCGATAAGACAGGTGAGCGAGTGGACTCGACGTGGCGCCATCGATGAGGAGTTCACCATAGCCGTCAACCTCTCCGCCCTCCAGCTCACCGATTCGTCGCTCGTCGAGTACGTTATTGAAACGCTTCGCTACTACGACGTGCCCACCTCACGTCTCTGTCTCGAACTCACCGAGTCCACCTTGATGGACAACTTCGACGCCGCGGTCGCGCTCCTCAATCGTCTCAGGACCTATGGGATCAGGATCGCAATCGACGACTTCGGCTCAGGCTACTCATCCCTTGCATACCTGAGCCGCCTCCCGGTGGATCAACTCAAGATCGACAAGGCGTTCATCGATCCATTGATGGGCGAAGATACTCCGGATGAGACCCTGGTAGCGGCCATCGTCGCCATGGGGGAGAGCCTCGGGGTCGAGACCATCGCTGAGGGTATCGAACACATGATGCAAGCAACTAAGGTGCGCAACTTGGGCGTCACCTTACTTCAGGGATACCTCTACTCACGACCGGTCGCCGCGCGACAGCTTCCCGTGGTAATCGAGACGTTGAACGGACCCTCATCAATCGAGGTACTCGGCGCCTGACACTGGTGTAGGGCTCTCGAGGGGGCCAGCGCCATCACCGCGTTCCCATGCCGCAAGATCGATGACCTCAGGGCCACCAACCCTGTCGGACAGCTTGATCTCTCTGACGATTGACGCAACGAGTTCGGGCGCGACCCCTCGCAGCGCCGGGCCAAGTCCGACTCCCTCGAAAATCAGGTCGTACATGGTGGGGTTGGAAACTTTGAGACCCTCACGCCAACGTGCCGCGTCGCTGTAGACGGGGAGGGAGACTGCCGAGCCAAGATAGTGCTTACCCTCGAGCCCATCGAAGATCTGGAAGGGCGAGTCAAAACGCCACTCGATCATGCGATAGACCACGGCATCGAGAAGCGCCGCGCCCCAGGTCACGCCGCACTGGACGGAGGCTCGTAACATTGACTGATAGAGCGCAAGAGCGGTGACTCCCGCGGTGGCCGCGCCGCGGTACTCCGGCGAGACCGCGAGCGTCGCCATATCCCAAGAGTTACCCGCAGGAAAGGGGCGTCCCTCACATCGAAGTGCGGAATGGGGATGTCCCCACATCCGTTCAATGTCGTCGTAGGTCTTCGATCCCGAGCCATCTTGATAGGGAATGATGATCCGTATGACGCCCGCAGGGCGACGTCGTCGGTGGTCGAGCACGCAAAGGAAGAATGACCGTGACTCGTATCGGTCGTACTCTTCGTGAAGGAACTCTGGGGTATTCCCAAATGCTTCGAAGAGCACCTCGGCTTCGACATGACGGGCAAGGTCGGCCGCCGGGTCGTCCGATGAGAACGCGTAGACCCCGAGCGCCTCTTTGACACCAGAGGGTATGACAGACTCCGCGAGTTGGCGAAGCTCATCGGCACTCCGGGGTTCGAAGGTCACGAGAACTCCTTCACCGCGATCGTGGTGGGCGAAAGATGCGACTGGGTGCATGCAATGGCATCGTGCAGGTCGAACGGCTTGCACGTGTAGATGTCGACGCTGAAGAAGAGTCTTGGCTGTTCCCACGCGTAAAAATGAGCTCCTGACGTCTCCCAATGGATCCAACCGGCCCAGCCGTATCGATCGGAACGATGAGTGACGGGATCGATGAGCGGTGTCATCGCAAGGGCGCAGGAGAGCGCGCTCAGATATGTGCGGATCGTCTGGTCGTCGATAGGGGATTCCGGGTATCCTTCGAGGATCGCACGCTGGCGATGGATCTCCGGCGCGAGGTCGACATAGGTCGAGGAGGTAGGGGACTGCATGGGAAACTCCTGGCAACGAGGTATCGTCGGACGACGGACGGTACGCCTCGCAAGTCCTATGCGAGGTGACTCACAGATCTTGTGAACCGTCCCGTACCTTATCAAAGTTGAGTACGGAAGTCGAGAATCGATTGCTAACGAGCGTGGTCAAGCGCAGCCACCAGTTCGCTTACCGCGCGCTCTGGGTCTTTCACATCCACCACGATCTCGCTGAATCGTACACCTTGGAGCGTGACACAGATGGCCCGCCCGCCCTTGTGTACGTCCCAAAAGGAAGCTTTGCCTCGTGAGAGATATACGCCGGACTTGAGCGCGTCGGACACGATTGCGCCAGGAGTGCGAAGTCCGGACCATCGATGGAGTGCGCCAGGCTCCGTCTTGGCGGAGACGACGTTCGCAAGGGGTACCGTGAGGTCGTCGATGACGGTTTCTGCATTTGTTAGACCAAATACCTCGAAGCGTACGGACGCTCCATCGACGTGGATCTCTGTCATCACCCTTCCCAACCGATCATTGGCGGAATCTAACATACCGTCATTCTGCATTCAATAGCGGGTATCGAAAGGTTATGAACGCCCTACAAGCCCTCCATCTCTTCTCATCGACGTCGGGACATAGGACTTGCTTCCATGCAGATGCGGGGACCCTAATTAGTAGTCCAGAGCAACTGAGAGTCGTTGCTGGTTTTGCTGTATCCATAGAT
>JBMFXL010000234.1:0-3399 GCA_049964275.1 Acidimicrobiales bacterium
CGATATGGTCCGCGCTGAGCGCATTCGCATCGGCAAGCACCGCGGCACCGCCGGTGGACGAACGCTGATCCAGATGGGCCTTGACCGGTACCCCCAGCGCTCGGGCGCGAAGGAAGATCCTTCTCATCTGCGCTGGCGAGAACGCCATCTCATCGCAGAAGACGTCGACCGCATCGACCAACCCTTCGTCGAGGAGGGCTGGTAGCACGACTTCGAGGAGATGGTCGATGTAGCCTTCGGGATCGTGCTCCCAGGATCCTGGCAACGCGTGCGCGCCGAGGAAGGTCGTGGCGATCCTCATATCGAGGAGTCCTTCGAGGGATCGCGCGACCTCGAGGATCTTCAGCTCAGCATCGAGATCGAGGCCGTAGCCTGACTTGATCTCTACCGTTGTCGTCCCAGACCGTGCCATCGCGCGCAAGCGCTGTGCCGCGAGCGCTTGAAGGTGGGCGAACGAGGCTGCGCGGGTTGCGCGGACCGTTGAGCGGATCCCCCCACCTGCGGCGGCGATCTCTTCGTACATCGCGCCGCCGATCCGTGCCTCGAACTCAAGGGACCTGTCTCCTGCCCAGACGAGATGGGTATGAGGGTCGATTAGGCCCGGGGTGACGAGGGCACCTTCTAGGTCGGTGATGTGTGCAGCGTTCCCTAGGGGTGCGTGGCGAGTGGGTCCTACGTAGGTGAGGACGTCCCCTTCGAAGATGATCGCGAAGTCGTCCTCGACGATGAGTTCTTGTGGGCTGAGGAAGATGGTCGCTCGCCCGTGGATGAGCGCGATGTGGGCGGGAGGTGTATCCATCTCAGCGCGCCCGTGCGGCCAAATCGATCATGGGGAGATCGAGCTTCGCGTTGCGTGCGGCCTCGACCGCCGTCTCGTAACCTGCGTCGGCATGACGCATGACCCCAGTCGCCGGGTCGTTTCGGAGCGTTCTCTCGATCCTCTGATCCGCTTCGGTCGACCCGTCGCACACGACAACTACCCCTGCGTGTTGGGAGAAGCCCATGCCTACACCGCCACCGTGATGGATGGATACCCAGGTTGCGCCACTCGCGGTATTCAAGAGCGCATTGAGGAGCGGCCAGTCCGACACGGCATCGGAGCCGTCCATCATGGATTCGGTCTCACGATTCGGACTAGCGACCGAACCTGAATCGAGGTGGTCCCTCCCGATCACGATCGGCGCAGAGAGCTCTCCATCCCTCACCATGCGATTGAACTCGAGCCCGAGACGGTAACGATCAGCCACCCCCACCCAACAAATTCGCGCAGGGAGACCCTGGAATGCGATCCGCTCCTCCGCCATGTCCAGCCAGTGATGGAGGTGTGCATCGTCGGGAATCAGGCGACGAACGGCGGCGTCGGTTGTGAGTATGTCATTCGGGTCCCCTGACAGTGCCACCCAACGGAACGGCCCATAGCCTTGGCAAAAGAGCGGTCGGATGTAGGCGGGCACAAAACCTGGGAAGTCAAAGGCCCGAGTAACTCCCTCCTCGTATGCGACTTGCCTGATGTTGTTGCCGTAGTCAAGCGTCGGAATATCGCGGTCCGAGAAGGAGATCATGGCTTCGACATGGCGAGCCATCGAGCGACGCGCTTCGGCGATCACATGCTCGGGAGCGTGCTCCTGTTCGTGCCTCCAGCGAGGGAGCTCCCACCCTTGGGGGAGATAGCCATGAAGAGGATCATGGGCACTCGTTTGGTCCGTGACTACGTCGGGGAGTCGGTGCGAGGCCGCGATTTGGGGAAAGAGATCGGCGGCATTACCGAGTACTCCCACGGAGATTGCCTTGCCTTCGGAGTGTGCGGCATCGATGAGTTCGAGCGCTTCGTCAACGCTCGAGGCTTTGTGATCGAGGTAGCGCTGACCGAGTCGAAGATCTATTCGGGACGCGTCGCACTCGATTGCTATCATCGAGAAGCCTGCCATCGTGGCGGCGAGGGGCTGGGCACCTCCCATGCCGCCGAGCCCTGCGGTGAGGATCCAGCGGCCCGACGGGTCGCCGCCGAAATGGGTATTGGCTACCGCGTAGAAGGTTTCGTAGGTTCCCTGGACGATCCCTTGGCTACCGATATAGATCCAGCTTCCCGCGGTCATCTGGCCGTACATCATGAGGCCCTTGCGGTCAAGCTCGTTGAAATGGTCCCAGGTCGCCCAGTGGGGCACCAGATTGGAGTTCGCGATGAGCACACGCGGCGCGTCTCGGTGGGTGCGGAAGACCCCTACGGGTTTGCCCGACTGAATGAGGAGGGTCTCATCCTCCTCGAGGCGTTCGAGCGTTCGCAGGATAGCGTCGAAACACTCCCACGATCTCGCAGCACGCCCGATGCCGCCGTAGACCACGAGCTCGTTCGGGTGCTCAGCGACCTCTGGGTCGAGATTGTTCTGGATCATTCGGTAGGCGGCCTCGATCGTCCAGGCCTTGCAGGTCAGTGTGGTGCCGCGAGGAGCGCACACGATTCGATCTGCGTGTCGGGTGAAACCATTCATGGAGTCTCCTGATAGTCGAGGGTTCCTCGCAGGTGATAGCGAGAAGCCGGATGAAAGAGGTCTGCGATGGTCACGAATTTCCCCCGAGACCACGTCGCTCGGTGGAGGTGGAGGATCGGTTCGCCACTGTCGAGCTGAAGGAGTTGCCTGAACTCCGAGGTTGGTGCCATGGCGTAGATGGAGTAGTCGGCTCGTTGGAGAGGTGCGATGGAGGAGAGGTACTCGGTCGGGGTGCTCTTGGTGAAATCCTGACGAATGAAGGTATCGGCGTAGGGCTGTGCGACATAGCGCCTCTCTAGTTGGATGGGAAGTTCTCCATCGAAGTGAACGATCTCGCAGTAAGCGGCGGGTCCCTGATGAGTCTCGCCAAGTGTGCTCTTGAGGCGATCAGGGACGGTGCACCACTCGAGATGCAGTACTTTGGCCGAGTGGCGATGCCCCCCGTGTGAAAGGTCGAGTTGGATCGAGGTCAGCGTGGTCAGATTGGCGTCGATCTCAGGTGTCGCAACGTAGGTCCCCGATCCTTGGATGCGGCGGAGCACGTTGGCCATGGCGAGCTCACGTATTGCTCGATTCGCCGTCATACGAGAAACGCCGAAGGTCTCTGCCAATACGTTTTCGGAGGGAATCTTGCTCCCCGGCCCAAAGCGTCCTTGATCGATCCCCTCGAGGATCCAACGCTTGATCCTCAGGTATGCCGGTCGGCTCTCAGGCATCGGATGAATCGGTATCCCAGAGCGGTGCGATTGGGCAGTGAGCTGCGACCTTCCCATCCTCTACGAGCTGGGCGATGACCTCAATGTCGGCGGCGAGATAGTGGTCGATCTCGTAGTGAGGAACGTGAACTCTGATGAAATCGAGAACCTCCTTTAGGCGCGGACTTGTTCGAAGGGGATCACGGAGCTCGATG
>JBMFXL010000235.1:0-3390 GCA_049964275.1 Acidimicrobiales bacterium
CGTACGACACTTTGACATCGGGAATCTCTTGACCGATCGCTATTGGCACGCGAACTCACCTTTCGTAGTACTCCAGCGAATAATTTGCTTCATGGATCTTTAGCGTTCAATTGAGCGCGATCATTCCCATGAGCTTCGAGTTTTCGGGATTCGACCACGATCAGGACGCACCACTCTGAAAGGAGCACGACAAATTAATGGGTGGATCATCTTCTCCTGAGGCGTTCTACGTCCCCCTCGGCGCGAACCGCTACCGCGCCACGGAGCACTGCGAAGGACCCTGGCAGCCGGGTGCATCCCATGGAGGACCTCCAGCAGGGCTCATCGCCGGCGCATTTGCCCGCTTCGACAACCCCTTCGGACTTCATATCGGCCGGGTGAGCCTGGAGTTACTCGGCCCGATCCCTCTCGGTGAAGTACGGCTACATCTCGAGCGTCTCCGAGCCGGACGGCGGATTGAACTTTTGGAAGCGACCTACCTCCATGAAGATCGTCCGGTGATTCGTGCACGTTGCTGGCGGATCAGACACGAGGAGCGTGCCTCTCCCGAGCGCGGAGACTTCGAGCCGTTTCCAGGACCATCGACGATTCCCTCCGCGTCGGTCACCTTTGGTGGGCGTGGGCACGCCGCATACGCCGACGCGATCGAGTGGCGCTTCATCAATGGGGCCTTTGATCGACCTGGAAAGGGAGTCGTATGGGCACGGCCGAGGATCCCACTCATCGAAGGTGAGGAGATGTCAGCAATCGAGCGAGTCATGGTCGTACTCGATTCCGCCAATGGGATCAGCTCGGCGTTGCCCTTCGACGAGTGGAGATTCATCCCGGTGGACCTCACCTTTTCGACCTACCGTGAACTCGAAGGTGAGTGGGTAGGTCTCGCAGCTGAGACCGAGATCGGTTCCTCTGGTGTCGGCCTCACGAGGAGCGTGGTCTTCGATGACGCACATACCACTGGACGCGGTCTCCAGACGCTGTTCGTCGACGCCGCCACGCCTCGCTAACGCAGCTGCGCCTGGATGGGCCAGCTGTAGATCTCGATCTCTTGTAGACCCTCGCGACGCCGCCACTCGTTGAATCCATGAGCCCAGCGATGCTGATAGTCCTCGAGGCGTGTGGTGAGTTCGCCGAGGGGCAGTTCCGTGATAGAAGGAAATTGCGCAAGCAGGACCTCGAGTATGGCAAATGAGGCGCGCGCGTCCGAGAGCGCATTGTGTAAACGTTCTGGCGCAACGCCGTAGTGCTCACAGAGCCGATCAAGGGTGCGCTTGCCAAATCGGCGCGGGACGTACTCGCGATCGAGCACCAAGACGTCGAGTACTGGTGCATCGAATCCTCGCTCGACGAGGCCCTTCCCGAGTACCCGACGCGCCGCATAATCAACCAGGCTCAAGTCGTAGGAGAGGTTCATGCCGACGATGATCCAGGATTTCTCGCTTGCACTCATGAGCTCGGCGACGATCACTTCGAGCGACTCCGAAAGCCCTCGACCGTGCGCGCGGACGACCTCGTCGGAGATGCCATGTACCGCTGACGCACCTGGAGGGATAGGAATACCCGGATCGACGAGCTCATAGCGCTGTGCGAGGCGTACACCACCTGACACACGCTCGATTCCGAAGGAGACAGGCAGGTCGGAACGTACGTCTATACCGGTCGTCTCAAGATCGAACGCCACGAACGTGTTGGTGGCGAGGTATCGTTCGACGGACCCGTTGGAATGTGCGCGGGTTTGACTCATTGGTCGCTCCATTTCAAGGACACGGGCACCCCTGGAGGCTACCATGCGTCCATAATGTCGACAGGGTTGCATGAGGATATCGCTCCGCACGGTTGCTCCTTTTCCAACAAGAATCCGCTTCGATCGACGTAGCCCGAGAGGGGCCTACGCTTGCACATGTGCAGTACTACGGCGGACATGTGACAAAGGAGCGAAGAGGGCGTGCCCATCGGAGAGGGGAGGACACGTGAAGTCGTTCCATCCCTCACAAATCTCACGACTGCCCGCACTGTTGGTGCTGATCGCATCGATCGTGTTATATCTCGCGCTTCCCCGAGGCCTCCAGCTCGGCCCCTCCTATGTCATCCCCTTACTCGAGGTGGTCTTGGTCGTCGTAGTAGCGCTCCTTCGACCGGACCAACAAGCAGCACACTCCGTACACGTGCGCACGCTCGCCATTATCCTCATCGCGTTAATCTCGCTCGCCAACCTGGCATCAGTGGCATTCTTGGTCAACGGCATCATCAGCGGGAGCGGATTCCTCTCAGGGAGGCGTTTGGTCTACTCGGCTGCTTCGATCTGGCTTACGAATGTCTTCGTCTTCGGCTTGTGGTTCTGGGAGATGGACGGAGGGGGGCCAGCCCGTCGTGTGTCAGGACAGTCCACTATGCCTGATCTCGGCTTCCCTCAGACCGTTACTCCAAGTCTGAGTACCCCCGATTGGCGACCGTCCATGATTGACTACCTCTACGTCGCGCTTACCAACGCGACCGCCTTCTCGCCGACCGACACAATGCCCCTCAGCCGCTTGGCCAAGTCCCTCATGTCGGTTGAGTCGCTGATTTCGATGTTAACCGTAACGATCGTGGCGGCTAGGGCGATCAACATTTTGCACTAGCTATTTCCGTCCAACTAGGACGCCAGCATTAGCGATCTGATACTGCGGGATGGAGACTTGTCACGGGTCTACATCCTCATGGACTCCCGGTGGGCCATCTTCGTCGTACACCTCTCCGAGGATGACGTCGCAATCGTGTTTGACCGGTGCCGTGCGAGCGCACAGCACCGCGAACTGAAGTTGCTGGTCGTTCTGACCCAGAGCGTCTACGAGTAACGGGCGGGCAACCTGGATACTGTGAGCCTGCACATGGATAACGTCGCATGGCGCTGGTTTCGTTACCGTACCCGTCTCAACATTGACGGGCCTACAGCCTCCATCTCGCCAACGCTTCACGCACGCTCGCCGCAGTCACACTTGGAGCGAGCGAGCACGTCCTCCCGAGACGAGTAGGTCCAGTGCAGATTCCCGAACTCACCTACATTCATGCGCGAATGCTCCATATAGTTGTAGCATTACATCTATGCAAATCGTAGTAGTAGTCTCAGGTATTATTGTTGCCATTGCGGGCTGGATGGTAACCCAGGCGCAGGCACGAAGGGCCGTCAGGCGTGACTTGCGGATCAATTACCTAGTAAACGCCTATCGGACAATGGAGGGGGCGAGCAATCGTGAGTTGACACCAGACATAGTGCGCTCGTTGGAGTCGGCTATTGCTGATATTCAATTGCTCGGCTCTTCAAAACAGATACAGCTGGCTCTTGATTTCGCAAGAGCGGGCGCGGTCAACCGGTCATTGCAACAGAGCTGGTTATGGTAGCCAGCAGTTGCA
>JBMFXL010000236.1:0-3383 GCA_049964275.1 Acidimicrobiales bacterium
GATCGCGGCCTACTCAAGCTCTATCAGGGCAAGGTCGTCGACGCCAACACCAACGCATCCAATGGCGATACCAATCCCTATGGAGTCGCCGTCGTACCACAGACCATCGGCTCGCTCGTCGCCGGAAATCTCCTCATTGCCGACTTCAACAATACATACGGTACCTCGGGAGCTGGCACCTCCATCGTCCAGGTCAATCCCCAGACGGGCATGACCACGGATTTCGCCACCGCACAGAGCCTTGATAACGCGGCACTCACCGGACCGGTCGAGATTGCGATCAATCCCGCGAACGACTACGTCTGGGTGGGAGACTTCGGCACCGCTGCTGACGGCTCCGCGAGTAATTACCTCGTGATCAGCCCCACTGGGACACTGGTGTCGGTGGAGTCCAACGCCACGGTTGCGGGCAATCCCTCACTTGGATCCTGGACCAACCCCTTCGCGGGAGTATGGGGCGCAGCCGTAGGAGTCAACGCCAGCACCATGGCGACCTCGTTCTATTGGACCAACATTGCAGGGACCGCATCGGCCGCAGGCAGCGGAGAGGTTTGGAGAACCAATCCTCAAGGTCCATCGCTTCCCGCGGACTCGACCTTCACACCACTCGCGGTTGGGCTGCCGGCAAACCCGAGCATGCTGCTCGGTCCGAAAGGCCTTGCGTATGACCCACAAAATGACACCTTGTATGTGACTGATTCGGCAAACAATGCCGTCTACGCCATTCCACACGCGTCGACAGCGACCGGACCCGTGACACCGAAGCTCCTCTACCAGAACGGACCGCTCAGCCAGCCACAGGATCTCGCACTCTATCCACACAGTGGCCTGCTGGTGACTGTGAATGGTGCGGCGGGGCCCCGCGGCAACAATGACATGGTCGGTATCTCGACCACCGGCATGCTGCGAGGCGTCGTGGATCTCGCATCGCGTCAGCCCGCTGGAGGACTCTTCGGTGTGTCGCCTGGCCCGCTCTCTACACACCGGTTCCCGACCTTCTACTACGACAACGCCAACACCTCGAGCCTTCATCTGATTGCGCCAAACTGGTAGTTCGTAGAGGAGAGATGAATCAAAATAGGTGGCTCACGTAAGCGACCACCAAGCGCATAGCGCTACACCTCAGCGAGAACTTGGAGCCCATTGCCAACGAGAGCCAGACGGCCGGCTCTCGTTGGCAGGGCAGCCAGGAGCCAGCAGGGGCACCGCATACTCAATCAATCTCCTCCTCGCGTTTCAGAGCCCCGTCAACTCCAAATAGGGATACGAGTCGCGACAGAAGACGTCGACTTGCGACACCTCACCAACGAGCAGATCCATGTGCGCTACGTATATCGATTAAGGACGTCTTGACTATGAGACGCACTAGCTTGGCAAACGAATGGACACCAACCAGCCACTACGTGATCCCGCACGAGCGATTTCTGCGCTTCCAAACGTGCTCGACGCCATCATTGTCGATATCGGCGGCACTCTCGTATCAGAACAGCCACCCACCACCTCCGTCAACGATCTCCATCCAACGCTCCTTCACTCGGTACGTGAGGATCTCCAACTTCTGAAAAGCTATGTTCGACTTGGCGCAGCGACCAATACCTCGGTCATGAGAGAACACGATGTCCGGCGGCTCCTCGCTCTCGCAGGCATCGACGACTACCTCGAGGTCGTCGTCACCTCAGTCGATGTCGGCGCAGCGAAGCCCGATCCTCGCGTATTGCACGAAGTGCTCAAGCGGCTTGCGCTTCCCTCAGCCGAGAGGGCACTGTACGTCGGCGACCGAGACACCGACGAGGAGGCAGCCCTCCGCGCAGGCATGCCCTTTGCCAAAATTCGCGAGGAGGGCCTCCTTGCGACCGTCACACACTGGCTCAACCCTGGCTGAGGTCACGTCCACCTGACGTCAAGTCTCCTCAGCAGAAGCCACTGCGGCTCTCAAGTAGAGCGAATTCCGGAATGGTCGTCAACGGACGGCCAATGTAGGGTTTGCTACGCCCAAAGCAGGCCACGGTTCCAGCAGGCAGTTTGACCGTCTTGGTGGCTTCGAGCCGGTGAAGGCGTGGGCGCTGGCATCGCCACGGGGTTCATCCTTGTGGGCCTTCGAATACGTACGCTGACCGGACGAATTGTCGATCTTCGCGACGAGTCGCCAATAGGCCGGGGTGGACCCTAGTAAGGGTTGTTGGAAGCCTCGAACGCACACAGCGAAGTCGCTAATGCCCAGCGACACCGTGGGGCTGGTAGGGCTCTTCAAGCCGCGCAATCTCCTCCTCGGTCAGTCGAAGTGAGACAGAGGCAACGGCATCGTCCAACTGCGAGCGCTTGGTCACGCCAACGATCGGGGCGGTCACAACCGACTTTGCCTGGAACCACGCGAGTGCCACTTGGGCACGAGATATGCCTCGGAGCGTCGCGATCTCGGCTACTCGCTCCGCAATCACACGGTCGCTCGGATGGTATAGGCGCTTACCAAACTCGTCGGTCTCACTTCGACGAGTGGTCTCGTCCCAGTCACGCGTCAGCCGACCTCGAGCGAGCGGACTCCACGGGATCACCCCGATACCCTCGTCCTCACATAGCGGAAGCATCTCCCGCTCCTCCTCTCGATACAGAAGGTTGTAGTGATTCTGCATCGAGATGAACCTGGTCCAGCCATGTCGATCCGCCACGTTGAGCATTTTTGCGAACTGCCATGCGTACATCGACGATGCGCCGATGTAGCGCGCCTTTCCAGCTCGCACCACGTCATGAAGGGCCTCCATGGTCTCTTCGATAGGCGTCACAGGATCGAAACGGTGAATCTGGTAGAGGTCGACGTAGTCGGTTCCGAGTCGTCGAAGGCTTTGGTCGATCTCGGTCAAGATGGCTTTACGCGACAGTCCCGCGCCGTTCGGCCCAGGTCGCATGCGACCGTTCACCTTGGTCGCCACAACGATCTCATCGCGATTCGCCATCGAGGCCAACGCTCGTCCGACGATCTCCTCACTACTGCCGGCGGAGTACACATTCGCAGTGTCGAAGAAGTTGATACCACTCGTGAGCGCCGCGTGAATGATCTCCCTTGACGCGTCTTCACTCAAGCTCCAAGGATGGCCTCCCCGATCAGGCTCGCCAAAGCTCATGCATCCCAGGCAGATCGCCGACACCTCGAGGCCGGAATTACCCAACCTGACATACTCCATGGCGACTCCTCCTTGGGTTGAAAAGACAGTACAAACCACTCGACCACACAAGTGACCATCACTGGGTCCAATAGCATCTCATGCACGACGGCCTCAGCGTCAGTGCACGTATTCTTCCCGAGTTGGCCTCCGCGTGCAATTCATCGGCCTCCAACGCTCGCGAGGCTACTCCCCGGAGCGTTGGAACATACGACCGGTTTAGCT
>JBMFXL010000237.1:0-3378 GCA_049964275.1 Acidimicrobiales bacterium
GTCCCATGTCGAGAATCGCCCCCTCGACCTCTTCGATCCTGCGGAGGATGCTCGGAGTGCCGTGCGAGGAGATCTTGCGCTGATTGAGCGTCTCATCCCGCTCTTGTCGAGTCGACTCGAGGAGCTCGGCCTTGTATCCCTCTACCGGGAGATCGAGGCACCGCTCATTCGCGTGCTTGCCAAGATGGAGATCCTTGGAATCGGAGTCGACCGTGGGGTGCTCGAGACCATCCGTCGCGATCTCACCCTTGAGACCGAGCGCTTGTTGCTCGAGATTCGTTCCCTCGGCGGAGCTGAGCTCAATCCCAACTCGCCCAAGCAGCTCGGTGAGGTGCTATTTTCGCGCCTCGGACTGACTCCGGGAAAGAAAAACAAAACCGGCTACTCGACTGACGCGCAGACCTTGGAGCGATTGCGAGATGAACATCCCATTGTGGAACTCATCTTGAGCTATCGTGAGCTCGACAAATTGCGCTCGACCTTCGCGGAGGGTCTGCTATCGGAGATCGCACCTGATGGCAAGATCCATGCGACGTTCCATCAGACGGTGGCCCGCACCGGTCGAATCTCCTCCGACTCGCCAAACCTGCACAACATCCCGATTCGCTCGACCGAGGGACGTCGCTTTCGCGACGCATTCATTGCAGACCCCGGGTCGATGCTTGTTGTGGCCGACTACAGCCAGATCGAACTTCGTGTCATCGCGCACCTCTCGGGGGATCCCAACCTGATTCAGGCCATGACCTCCAATCAAGACGTTCACACCCAAACCGCTGCACTCGTCTTCGGAGTGCCTCCAGAAGAGGTCAACTCCTCGCAGCGAGCCAAGGCGAAGATGGTCGCCTATGGGCTTGCCTATGGGATGGAGGCTTTTGGGCTTGGTCAGCGTCTTGGCATTCCTACCTCGGAGGCTGAGGAGATACTCCAGTCCTACTTTGCCGCGTTTCCCAAGGTGCGTAGCTACATGGATGGTGCGATCTCGAGCGCGCGAGAGACCGGGTTTACGAAGACTCTCTATGGGCGACGTCGCTACTTCGCGGATCTTCACTCCTCCAATCGGAGTCTTCGACAGGCTGCAGAGCGCCAGGCGATGAACGCGGGTATTCAGGGACTGGCAGCGGACATCTTCAAACTTGCACTGATCCGTCTCGATCGTGCGCTCGAAGGCCGTCATGGTGCCACCGTGCTTCAGGTCCATGACGAGATCTTGGTCGAGTGCCCAGCGAATGAGGTGGAAGCGACTAAAGAATTGGTCAGGGATGCAATGGAGGGCGCCGCCAATCTCGATGTGCCGCTCGTCGTCAACATTGCCGCGGGAAGGTCATGGTCGGATGCGAAGTGAGCGTGGTGAGTGGGCTCCGCGCGAATGGGTATCGCTCGATTCCATCCGACCTTGCGCAAGGACAATGTAAAACTTCTCTTTCGCGACGGTAAACACCTCGTGATCACCTATCCCGGACGAAGTATCGGCGCAAATCTGGACTAGAGTGTTCTGATCGACCATGCCATCATCCTTCTTGGCATGGGCGACTCATCTAGGAAAGAAGGCTCTCGTACATGTCCGACACACCATCCCCGGCTTCTGAAGCAGAGGGTGCTATCACCTCCGCGACGATCGTCGAACCGCTCGACGAAATGCTCGACGAAGGACCAATTGCGTTTGATGATCTTGGAGATATGTCCCTCGAAGAGGCGATCGCGAAGACCATCGTTGAATTTGATGACGGCGATCTCGTAACCGGGACCGTCGTAAAGGTCGATAAGGACGAGGTCCTCTTGGACATCGGCTTTAAGTCCGAGGGTGTTATCCCTGCCAAGGAGCTTTCGATCCGCCGTGACGTAAATCCATCCGAGATCGTCAGCGTCGGCGAGCAGGTGGAAGCGCTTGTCCTTCAAAAGGAGGACAAAGAAGGTCGCCTCGTGCTCTCGAAGAAGCGTGCTCAGTACGAGCGAGCTTGGGGGAACATCGAGGAGATCAAGGAGCGCGATGGTGTCGTCAAAGGCGTCGTCATCGAGGTGGTCAAGGGAGGTCTCATCGTCGACATCGGCCTTCGTGGGTTCCTTCCCGCTTCGTTGGTCGAACTTCGGCGTGTGCGTGATCTCCAGCCTTACATCGGCAAGACGGTTGAAGCGAAGATCATCGAACTCGACAAGAATCGCAACAACGTCGTGTTGTCACGTCGTGCGTGGATTGAGGAGAATCAGAAGGAGCAGCGCGAGGAGTTCCTCGAGAACCTCAAGCCTGGAGAGGTGCGACGGGGCGTCGTTTCGTCGATCGTCAACTTCGGTGTGTTCGTCGACCTCGGGGGGATGGATGGTCTCGTCCACGTCTCCGAACTCTCCTGGAAGCACGTCGATCATCCGTCCTCGGTCGTCTCGGTCGGTGACGAGGTCCAGGTGCTTGTGCTTGATGTCGACCTTTCCAAGGAGCGCATCTCACTTTCGCTCAAGGCAACCCAGTCGGACCCATGGCAAGAGTTCGCGAATGCGCACAAGGTTGGCGAGCTCGTCTATGGACGTGTCACCAAGCTCGTTCCATTCGGTTGCTTCATCCAAGTGGGCGAAGGTATTGAGGGACTCGTGCACATCTCCGAGATGGCCCCGCACCACGTCGATCTGCCTGAGCGTGTGGTGACCCCAGGGGAAGAGCTTTGGGTGAAGATCATCGACATCGATCTTCAGCGTCGCCGCATCTCGCTGTCGATCAAGCAAGCTGCCGAAGGTGGTGAGCTTGCGCCCGAGTACCAAGAGGCGTTCGGCGAGCACAACTACGACGACGAGGGTAACTACATCGGAACCTTCGCAGCAACGGACTTCACTCCCGAGACGGAGTCGCAGGCTGCATGGGCCGAGTACCTCGAAGACGGCGCTGCTGCTTCGGGTGCTTCTGAGGCCGGAGATGAGCCTGAGAGCGCTGGCGAAGCTTCCGAGTAACGGAGGCTCTGGCACACGCTGAGGTGTTGAGGGAAGCGCAGGTCGCTTCCCTCACTCGTTTTTGACCCCCAAGGAGCGATGCGAATTGCGAACCGTACTGTTGACCGGCACGATGGGTGCGGGAAAGTCGACCGTGGCATCAATGCTCGCGGCGCATGGTGCGGTGGTCATCGATACCGACCAGATTGCCCGTGAAGTGGTCGATCCTGGATCGATCGGATTGACGCGTATTGTCGAGACCTTCGGTGCACGGTTTCTCACGGAAGACGGTCGGCTCGATCGTGGGGCACTTGCCGCGGAGGTCTTCGCCGATCCGGTGATGACGGAGCGTCTCAACCAGCTCGTTCATCCGCTCGTTCACGAGAGGGTTCGTGCACGTCTCCAGAGCTTGTATGACGAGGGTGAGGTGGATGTGGTAGTTATCGAGGTGCCGGTGTTTCGACC
>JBMFXL010000238.1:0-3374 GCA_049964275.1 Acidimicrobiales bacterium
GGAATACCTGGACCGAATCACAACAGCGCGATGTCCTGGTCGAGGATGGTCTCGCTGGAACCCCGCGAATACCGTGCCTTGGCGTTAGCCAGGAGTATCCACTGGCGAAGGAGTCGGCTCTCCTCGGGCGAAAGCTTGTAGTCCTTCTTCTGCCCGTAGTAGGCGATAGCTATCAAGATGAAAGGGGACGAAAGCAGAGCGGGGCTGTCAATCCCCATGTTGCTCCGCATCATGTTGATGGCGAAGTTCATCCCCTCGCACGCTACCTTCCAGCCTCGCTCGAGTTGTTCCCGTGGAAGGCCACCCACTGACTTGAATCGCGACTGGTGCGTTGTCATCGCGACCATCGCGCGCAAGAACATGGAGAGGTCGAGATCAAAACCCGCGTTGGAATACTCATTCTGGAAGCCCTCGAAGAGCGCAAGAGAATTCGGCCACTTCGCCGTGATCTGTGCAAGGGCAAGGTCTGAGCTTCGGAGCTTCGCTCCTAGGGAGTTGACTCGCACGAAGATCTCAGTGACTTCGTCGTAGGACATGGTTCGTTCCAGGATGTCCATCCGGTATTCGTAGTTCTTGACGCTCCGCAACTTGGCGAGTCGCTCCGAGTACTTCTCGTAGCGAGGATCATCGATCCTCTCGATTCCCATTCGCGAGAGGAACTTCGAATCACTCGTGGTTGTAAAGACCTCAGAGACCTTGACCCAATTGGGCTGGTTGGCGAGCTTGTTGGTCGCCACAAGGAAGGTCATCTGCTGAAACCGCCGCTGCAACTCATCCTCGGTGAACTCAGCCTCGACACCTCTCGTGATCGCCTCGTCGTCCTCCGACTCTTCTTCCACCTCGGTAACAAATGACAAACCCTCCGGATGGTCGAGGTTGAAGAGAAGGTCAATCGGCTTCTTGCGCCCTCTCACCTTGACCGGGATGCCACGGATCACGGCCGCCAGCGATGTAATCCGCTGTTGCCCGTCGAGGAGCAACCTCGTACTGGGGTAAGGGTTCTTGGCCTGCTCGATCGAGAACTCCTGCAGGGGTACCTCGTCTTCGGTGTCCCAGATCAGGATGGTCCCCGACGGGTAGCCACGATAGAGAGAGTCCAGGAGGTCACGGACTCTAGTTGCACGCCAGACGTAACGCCGCTGCATCTCGGGGAGGCGCAGTTGCCCCGTCTCCACCATGCTGACGAGTTCTTCAACGGATGCTTGCGCCTTTGACATAAGAACCCCTCCTTGTCCCTAGCACTATACGGTTGGAACGTGTATTGGACATATGAGAATTGGGTTCACAAATACGCGCGGGTCCACCGAGCCGATTGTGCGCACTGCAATGACGGCCGAGGTTCTCACGGAGCTGACCTCAGCCATGCTGGTCGTTGGCTCGGTCCCTACGAGCAATTCGCCAGTGCTTCTCGCGCCTCCGAGTACGAGGCATTACCGTGCGGACACTGCTCGCCAATTGCGTGAGTCAGCGTCACCATCGTGGAAGCATCTCGAACGAGGAGTCCTCAATGCGACCATCCCCACGTAGATCGTTTTGTCCACGTGTCATCCGTGTTGCAGTACTTCCAGTGGATTAGTTTCCTCTCGTGAAGGCTTACGTCGCAGTGACGGACATCGACTGGTACCACTACCTATCATCACGGCCAACGATTCACGAAGCGAACTTCTGGCGCCCCTACGGCTCACGGCCATTCAAGGTTCTTCAGCCCGGGGAGCCATTCATCTTTAAGACGAAGGCTCCACTGAACAAGATTGTCGGGGGTGCCATCTACGAAGGCTTCGTATCCCTGAATATCTCACGAGCATGGGAATTCTTCGGTGAGGGCAATGGCGTCGCCTCAACCGAGGCGCTGACCCAACGAGTCCGCAGCATCACGGGAGAGACGCTAGATGAGATCGGCGACCGAGAGATCGGTTGTGTCCTACTTCGCGACCTTTGGTTCTTGCCCGATCGGGAGCAGTTACCGGCACCTGAGACATTCTCCGCCAACATTGTTCAGGGGAAGTCATTTGCTTATCCGGGGGAAGACGCCATCGTCGATGCCGTTGTTCAGCGAATCCTCAGTCAAGAAGAGTGGCCGGCTGATTTGGGTGAAGAGGCCGAGAACCTCGGACCAACCCACGGACTGCCGCGATTAGTAACGCCCCGCCTTGGTCAGGCAGGCTTCAAGGCCGTCGTGCAAGAGGCCTACGTCCGGCGATGCGCCGTAACTCGCCACCAGATTCTGCCGACCCTCCAGGCAGCGCACATTCTCCCCATGTCTGAAGGAGGTCAGCACCGTGTTGACAACGGAATTCTCTTACGCTCTGACGTGCACACGATGTTCGACCGCGGCTACATCGGAATCGACGAGGACTATCGGTTAAGGGTGAGCCCGAGGCTTCGATCAGAGTTTGGCAATGGTGAGGAGTTCTATTCAAAGGAGGGCCAAGCCATCACGCTGCCGGCAGCGATGCAGAATCGACCCTCCACCGAATTCCTTTCGTGGCACCTAGAGAAAATCTTCCGGTAATCCATTCCGACAACCCTCTACTTGAGATCTTTCTGTAGCAAGGCCATCGCCAATGGTGGACGACAACTGCTTTGAGCTATTGGGCGGTAGGTCCGAAGCAACGCGTGAGGAGAATCATGACGGCGTCGACATTGACGTTGAGTCACTGACGATAGGTGACCAAGCTGCCTTGGCTAGGCGATGGACTTATTTACCTATGCAGTGTCGTGTGACACCCCTGTTCTAGGTTTTCGAGTATGGCGAATCCTACAAAGAGCGAGCGAAACACTGGGGTGATCTCTCTGGTTGGCGCGGCTGTCGTCGCTGTCAGCGTCTTCATGCCCTACATCAACGCGGGCTCGGGCATCTTTTCGAGCAATCGAACACCGTTCCAGTTCGGCTCGTACTCTCAATTCAGCTCAAACGGTTTTGAGGTCCTTATTGGGGCGGCACTTATTGCGCTTAGCGGCCTTCGATTTCTGAAAGTCATCTACCCAAAGAAGGGGCCGAATGGCTTCGGCCTCTTCGTCTCCTGTCTGATTGCGGGGTACAACATCAACGACGTGTGGTCGACCAAGGGCTGGAGCGGAACCGTTCGTCTCGCTTACGGTGGCGCGATCGGTTACGTAGGAGTGGCGATTGCAGCCGTTGCCCTCATCGTCTACGTAACGACGAAAAACTCCGACGAGCCCGTTGCCATGCTTATAGCGTCGCCCAATACCGCCATGGCGCCACCCACGCGATCGACTCACTGTCACCAATGCGGGGTGGTTCTCAACGCCGGGGCGAAATTCTGTGCCTCGTGTGGCACGGCGGTCAGTGGATAGACGAAGCAGCCCTCGCTCGGCCACTGTGAACCGGATACCTCGACCCCCGTGCCTGT
>JBMFXL010000239.1:0-3365 GCA_049964275.1 Acidimicrobiales bacterium
TGGGGATCTGGTAGACACCCTGCGCCATGTTGCGGGTGGATCCGAGCACCAGGCCACCACCGAATCCGCCGTAGGCACCCGCGTCGCCGATCATGCGACAGCGAAGGCCAGTGAATCGGCCATCGCGAGTAAGGCCGAGTTCGACGTATTGGACCTGCCCTCGTCCATGGGGCATGGCGACGAGATTCTCCGAACGAGTCTCGACCCACTTGACGGGTCTACCAAGACGCCTCGCGGCCGCGAAGGCAACGCTGTGCTCGGAGGTAATACCCGCCTTACCACCGAAGGCACCACCGACGTGGGGCGAGATGACGTGGATCTGGGAGGCTTCGAGTCCGAAGACCCCTGCAAGGAGGGACGCCACCGAATGCGGCATCTGGGTGGAGACATAGACAGTCGCCAGATAGTCACCCTCGCCTTGAGGGAGTACCAAGATGGCATTGCCTTCCATAGGCATGACGGCAACGCGCTGATTCTCGAAGCGCGCTCGCACGACGACTTCGGCGTCTGAAAGCACGGAGTCACCCTGTGGGTCTCGGTAGCCCGCCGCAACGTTATGAGGGGCATCAGAGTGAAGCTGGGGAGCCGACGGAGCGACGGCATACTCCATGTCGACGACGGGTTCCAAGATCTCGTAGTCGATGTCGACGAGTTCGGCAGCATCGAGCGCCTGCGCACGCGTCTCGGCCAGGATTGCCACGACGGCATCGCCCACGAAGTTGACCTCGTTCTCTGCGAGGGCTGGTCGCTTGATGCCTGCGTTGAGCGCGAAGAAGGCATGGTGTGGAGGGATCCCGAGATCCTCCGCACGAAAGACCGCGACGACCCCGGGGGCCGCTTTGGCATCGGCGAGTTCGATACTCCTGATGCGCGCGTGTGCAAAGGGCGAACGGACGAGATGCAAGTGAAGTACACCTTCTGGTTGCATGGTGTCGATGAAGGTGCCCTCACCGGTCAAAAGCGCCGGGTCTTCTACGCGGCGCACGGATGTTCCAAGAATTGATCCAGGCATACCAGTGAGGCTAGGGCGTGTCGCGTCGCTTCTTACCCTCTCGTTGTTCGAACGAAGGGTCTCGCGATAGCCTGACCGACATGGAAACGACCAAAGAGTGGATCACCAGAGCCTTTGCGACCGAAGGGGTCGACGCGCTCTCGCGCTACATCGCCATCCCTGCGCTGTCTCCTGCGTTCGACCCCGAGTGGGCGACCACCGGTGCAATTGAGGAAGCCGCGACACTGTGGCGTGACTTCGCCGAAGCGCGTACCATACCCGGGCTGCGTACGGAGATCCAACGGCTCGAAGGTCGTTCTCCGGCCCTCGTGATTCGCATACCTCCCTCTGGTGCACCAGAGGGAGCCGGCACGGTGTTGCTCTATGGTCATCTCGACAAACAGCCTGCGCCCACGCCTTGGAGTGAAGGAAGGCAACCGTTCGTACCTTCCCAGGAGGGCGATCTGCTCTTTGGACGGGGTGTCGTCGACGATGGGTATTCAGCGATCTCTGCGCTCCTCGCCATCGAAGGCTTGGCCAGCTCGGGAGCGCCGTATCCAGAGTGCCTCATCGTGATCGAGGCAAGCGAAGAGTCCGGTAGTCCCGACCTCGGCGCTCATATGGGGGTCCTACGCGGAGAGCTGGACCAGTTGGCCCTTGTTGTCTGCCTTGACTCGGGGGGAATGGACTTCAATCGACTCTGGCTCACCTCATCCTTGCGTGGCAACCTCGTGATCTTCGTCGACGTCGAGGTCCTTGCCCATGGCATGCATTCGGGGGAAGTATCCGGAGTGGTGCCTTCTTCGTTCCGCATCCTCCGTCAGCTACTCGAGCGCATTGAAGACGCAGACACGGGCCATGTTCTCGTGGAAGAGTGCCACGGCGTGATTCCCGAGGCTCGGCGTAAAGAGGCCAAGGTACTCGCGTCATTAGTCGGGGATGACCTTGTTGCGCACTTTCCCACGATTGGCGACCTCTCGCTCATGGCGACCGGCGCCGATGCTATACTCAACCAGACGTGGCGACCGGCGATCTCCTATACCGGCATCGATGGCGTGCCCTCGCTCGCGGATGGTGGCAACGTGCTTCGAGCGCACACGACCCTCAAGCTCTCGCTTCGACTCGCTCCGACCGCGGACGCCGAGACGGCCAACGCAGCGGTCATGGAGCGTTTGGCGAGCTCTCCGCCATCGAATGCGACGGTTCGGGTGTGGTCGGAGACACCAGCACAAGGCTGGAACTGCGCGCCGTATCCGACGTGGCTGCAGCATGCGATAGAGGAGGCCTCTCTGGAGGCGTTCGGTGAAACGCCTGGGTGGTGTGGAGAGGGTGGATCGATTCCGTTCCTCGCAGATCTCGGTGCACAGTTTCCCGAGGTGCCGATCGTAGCTACCGGAGCGCTTGGGCCCGGGTCGAACCCCCATGGTCCCGATGAGTCCCTACGGATCTCGATGGGTAGTGCGGTCACGGTGGCAGTGTCATCGCTTCTCACCAGTGTGGCTACCCGGGAGAACTGAACTCACCCTCGCCGTACCCATCGAGAACTCAGACGGTGGCGTCTGATGGATTCCGAAATCTACGGCTCACCAA
Organism: Acidimicrobiales bacterium; assembly: GCA_049964275.1. Lineage (GTDB taxonomy): Bacteria > Actinomycetota > Acidimicrobiia > Acidimicrobiales > Acidimicrobiaceae > JAJYZP01. The sequence goes on from JBMFXL010000239.1 coordinate 2,582, forward strand.
AGCCGTAGATGGGCTCCCCGTTCGACTCGACTGAACGTGCCTCAAGGTAAGGGCCGTTGATCGTTACGCCGAGCCAGCCTGCAGGCCCTGGGCCAGAGTCTCCTTCGATCGTGACGAGAGAGCCATCAGGCCAGGTTTGCATGACTACTCCCGCATGGATCGAGGTGCCAGTATTTTGCGGACCGGTTCCATAGAACACGATGTCACCTTCTGCGGGCATCGCGGTAGGCCCGAGCACGCTCGTTTGCGTTGCCGCCCATTCGTAGAGATCCCCAGTGAATCCGTCCGAGACCGAGGGAACGCCCGCCTGGTTCCAAGTCCATGAGGCAAAGTAGGCGCACCATTCCTCACACGGCCCATAAGGATTGCAAAATCCTCCCGCGGTGGCAGGGCCGATCTGGGATGCTGCGGCGGCCGCTACTCCCGCTGATGCAGGGAGGATCCGCTCGTCGGAGGTCGGCGTAAACCCATAGGTCGCTGAGTCCGGCGAAACCAACCAGTACCCAGCACCATTTGGTGCCGCCATGATGCCTGAGATCACCGCGTTAGGGAGCATCGCGCCATCCGAGCCGTAGAACGGGGCGTCCCCAAAGGTGAATACGCCGCCATCGTTCCCGACAAGCCAGTAGCCCTCACCATTCGGGGTGGCCGCCATGCCCATGACCGAGGCATTGATTGGCTGTCCTCCCATGGAACCATAGAACGGAGCGTCCCCAAAGGTGAAGATACCTCCGTCGGACGCCACGAGCCAGTAACCCTGACCAGTTGGCGTGGTGGCCATTCC
>JBMFXL010000240.1:0-3362 GCA_049964275.1 Acidimicrobiales bacterium
TGGCGTATTCGTAAGTGCCATAGTTCCGCCAGCGCCTCGGCCATTTCTACACCGAGTCCATGGAGCATCAGATAGTCCGTGTACCGATTCTCCGAGAAGAGTCGCTGGGCTCCCTCGCTGACCGCGTTACCTTGGGTAACGACGTGAAATGCAACGTAGTCAACCTCTTCGGACTCGACACTTCGGAAAAAATCAGCGATGCAGAGACGCTCACCGTCTTTTTGTCGAGGGAAGGTGAAGCGTGTGAGTTCGGAGCTTCGAGAGGCATCACCGAAGATGACGAGATCATTGCCGTCCGAGCCTGCAGCGAAGTATCCGTAGACGACCGCAGGGTTGAGCAGCTGTGCTGCTTTAGCCTTCTCAAGTTCTTCTCGAAGCACTCCGCGTACCCGTGACTTGAAGGCAGGGTCATCCTCGCCATTTTCAGGACGGTAGCCCCACTGATGGCGAAAGAGCGCTGTCTCGTTGAGGTACGCAGCGATTTCGTCAAGCGGAATGCCTCTCACCACCCTGGTTCCAAGGAACGGAGGCGCAAAGATGGGATTGTCCGAAGAGACCGAGTCGGCCCGGCGGATGTCCTCGGAGATTATGTTCTCGGTGTTGCGTATCCGACGCTGTACCTTTCTGGTGCTGAGTTCACGTCCGAAGGAGTCGTCGACGAGGGTACCGTTACCGATCTCCATGAGGCGGTTCATTACAGAGAGTCCCTCGAACGCATCCTTGCCATAGAAGAGTCGACCTTGATAGATCGAACGTAGATCACGCTCGACGTAGGTCCTCGTCAACGCAGCCCCTCCGAGGATGACAGGAATCTTCGCAAGTCCTCGGGCATTTAGCTCCTCGAGATTCTCTCGCATGATGAGTGTTGACTTTACGAGGAGTCCACTCATCCCGATGGCGTCGGCCTTTACCTCCAGAGCGCGTTGAATCATCTCTCCAATGCTCACCTTGATACCGAGGTTGTGGACCTCGTAGCCATTGTTGGTGAGGATGATGTCGACGAGGTTCTTGCCGATGTCGTGCACATCGCCCTTTACGGTGGCGAGCACGATCGAACCACGGTTGGTAGATTCCGCTTTCTCCATAAGTGGCTCAAGCTGTCCGACTGCAATCTTCATGGTTTCTGCGGACGCAAGTACGAATGGGAGCTGCATCTTGCCGGAACCGAAGAGCTCCCCGACCTCCTTCATCCCCTCGAGCAGGATGTCGTTGATGATAGCGAGTGGGGCAATGCCCTCGGCGATTGCGAGCTCAAGATCTTGTGGAATACCCCGCTTGTCTCCGTTGACAATTCGTCGATAGAGACGCTCGCGCAGGGGCAACTCGTCGATGGCATTGGTTCGAGAGGCTGACTCCGAGGCATTCTCAAAGCGCTGAATGAGGGCTTGGAGTGGATCGTACTCGTCGGTTCGACGATCGTAGATGAGGTCAAGGCAGACCTTGGTGGCCTCTTCGTCGATCGCGTTGAGCGGAAGGATCTTCGATGGATGGACGATTGCAGCGTCGAGACCCGCGGCAGTACATTCGGCAAGAAATACCGAGTTGAGCACCTCTCGCGCTGCGGGGGCAAGTCCGAAGGAGATGTTCGAAAGGCCGACCAATGTGAAGCAGTCGGGAAATGCCTCCTTGATCTTGCGGATTCCCTCGATCGTCTCTTTCCCGTCGGGTCGGGACTCCTCCATGCCAGTCGTGATTGGAAGGACGAGGGGGTCGAAAATGAGGTCTTGAGGATCAAGCCCATATCGAGAGGTCGCGATGTCGTAGATCTTCCTTGCTGCTTCTAGCTTCCACTCCGCGGTGCGAGCCTGACCAATCTCGTCGATGCAGGTACATACCACCGCAGCGCCGTACTCCTTGGCAAGCCGCAGAAACGAGTCGAGTCGCGTTCCGGCCGCATCGCCGTCCTCGAGATTGACCGAGTTGAGTACCGCTCGACCTCCGATCCATTTCAGCGCCGCCTCGATGACAGGGGCTTCCGTCGAATCGATCATGATCGGGAGCGTCGACTGCGTCGCAAGCTTCTCGGCCAAGATATCCATCGTTTGGACTCCGTCTTGGCCGGTGTAGTCGACGCAGACGTCGATGATGTGCGCGCCGTCACGAGTTTGCTCCCTGGCAATCTCGAGGCAGGTCTCCCAGTCCTCTTGCAACATCGCTTCTCGGAAGCGCCTTGAGCCATTGGCATTGGTGCGTTCGCCAATGGCGAGATACGAGAGCTCTTGATGAATCTCAACGGGCGAATAGAGCGAGGCAAGCGACGGTTCTGACGCCGGAGTGCGCAGTGCTGGTCGACTGTATCGGAGCGCTTCAACCACCGCGCCAAGGTGTTCCGGCGTCGTACCGCAACAGCCACCGATGACCGAAACGCCAAATTCTTGTACAAACCGCTTGTGATGCTCCGCGAGTTCTTGGGGCGAGAGATCGTAGTGCATCTTCCCATCGACCACGCTGGGAAGCCCGGCATTGGGGAGACATGAGATAGGAAGATCTGAGTGCTGAGAGAGATACCTGAGATGCTCGCCCATTTCTTTGGGACCGGTTGCGCAGTTGATCCCAATGATGTCAATGTCCATGGAGCGAAGTGAGACAAGTGCGGCACCAATCTCGGTTCCTGGCAGCATTCTGCCGGTGAGTTCCATGGTGACTTGGGTTTGGATCGGAACCTGTCGGCCCACGCGCTTCATTGCGCGTCGCGCCCCGTGAATCGCTGCTTTTGCTGTGAGGAGGTCAAACATCGTTTCGATGAGAAAGAGGTCGACTCCTCCTTCGAGAAGGCCGGTGCACTGTTCCTCGTAGGCGTCCCTGAGGGTGTCAAATCGAATCTGCCCGAGCGAGGGAAATTTGGTCCCTGGTCCAATCGACCCTGCGACGAACCGATCGCCGTCGTAGGATCGGGCTACCTCCACCGCGAGCGCAGCTGCCTTGCGATTGATTTCGAACGCTTGGTCACCGATTCCGTACTCGTCGAGCACTATGGAGAACCCGCCGAAGGTGTCCGTCTCGACAACGTCCACGCCGACGTCGAAGAATGACGCGTGTATCGACTGAATAGCGTCGGGCCGATTGAGCACCAGGGCTTCGTTGCACCCGTCGAGGGAAGCACCGCCAAAATCGTCCTCGGTGAGGCCAAGAACCTGCAGGTTCGAGCCCATCGCACCATCGAAGATCACGAGTTCATGTTTCGCAATTTCGAGGTATTTGGACATAGTTCGAGTGTACTTGTCGCGCTCTCCTGAGCTGGCAACTAACCTCCTCAGGGCGTGAAGATCTATACCCGAAAAGGCGACGACGGAACCACCGGACTGCTCTATGGCGGCAGAGCCAGGAAAGACTCTGACCGCGTCGAGTTGAACGGTCTCGTG
>JBMFXL010000241.1:0-3359 GCA_049964275.1 Acidimicrobiales bacterium
GTTCCCCTCTCCATAGGTTGGGTTCGGCGGACCATCCGTCGCGTCGGGGGACTCCGAGCCCTTCTCCGCAACAAGGTCACCCCAATGACCTTCGTGATGCATCGCTTCATGGACGCCGACTCGGTCAAGGAGGCGTGGACCCTTCTCGAGGCGGGACAGACCGCCGAGGATTCCGCGATACTCGAGGTGCAAGAGCGACTTCGCGCATGTTCCTATGCCATGGCGCACCCCGAAACAGGTAGGGTCGTGCCCGCGTGTGTCCAACACGGAGTGTACGACCCCTTGGAAAATGAGGTCCTGACCGAGCTTCTGCCATTACCCACCACTCGGCCCAAGCGGGCGGCAGCAGAGACGCACTAGTCGTGTTCGATCGGCAGATTCGCAAAGTCGTCGCGGCTCCGACCAACCAGCTGGCGGGGGCCATTGAGCGTGCGGGGGTAGGCGCCAACCAGGTCACCTTGACCGGGCTCGTGCTCGGACTCGCCTCGGCGGGTGCGTACGCCGCACATCTCTATCTAGCGGCCCTCGGGCTGTGGCTAGGCAACCGGCTCCTCGACGGGCTCGATGGCGCACTCGCACGGCGTTGTGCGCCAAGCGATCTTGGAGGATTTCTCGACATCGTCTCGGACTTTCTCGTTTACGGCGCCTTCCTCGTGGGAGTCGCCATCGCCCTTCCGCACGCTGCGCTTCCCGCAATCGTGCTCTTCTGCACCTACTACGTGTCAGGCACGGCGTTTCTTGCACTCTCGTCGCTCCTTGAGAAGCGCCGCCGCAGCGCACCGGACTGTCGATCGTTGCATTTCGTAGGTGGCATCGCCGAAGGGTTCGAGACCGTCGTCGTCTACGTCGCACTCTGCCTCTTTCCGATGGAGGCCACCTTCATCCTGTGGATCTTTGCCGGTGCCGTCGGCCTTACTGCGCTCCAGCGAGTGGCCTTCGGAATCGCCGAGCTCCGCAGGTGCCCGACCGCCCCCAGTCCGCATTCGACCGCTATCTCCAAGGAGACCCTTTGAGCACCCTTGACACGAATCAGCAACTCGATCGTGCCGTCCAACAAGTAATCGATCAAGAGCCCTCCCGCGAATCGCTCGCGAGAGGGAGCCTTCGATTCCTCCGCACCTTGGCACTATCCATCGGGATCCAGGGTCCGACGGCCGGTGTGATCGTCGGCCCCGCCATCATCGCGAGCATCGTCGGAGCACCGGGCGCGCTTGCGCAGATCGTCGCACTCATCACCATGGGATTCGTCGCCTACGCATTCATCACCTTCTCTCGGGCCTTTAACACCTCGAGTTCGGTCTACGCCTACAACGGCTCGGCACTTGGCCCGAGCTACGGCTTCCTTTCGAGTTGGATACTGCTCGCGGTCTACGTGTCCTTCGCCGCGGGTGTGTACGCGTCGACCGGTGACATCACCCAGGCATTCCTTGCATCAATCGGGATACATCTTTCATGGGTACCCATCGCGTTTGTTGGGGCGGTCGTCGCCATCGCGCTCGCGTATCTGTCGATCGGCATCTCGAACATCATCATCCTGGCGTGCGAAGCAGTCTCGGTGGCGCTCATCATCGTGGTCGCCATCACCGTCATCATCAAGGGTGGGTACCACGGCCATGGCCTTACCGCCGCACCGTTCACACTTCACGGCGTCGGCATCTCCGTCCTCGCCCTCGGAGTAGTGGGAGCATTCGGACAGTTCTCCGGATTCGAAGGCGCAGCCGTACTGGGAGAAGAGTCCGCCAAACCCACCAAGACGATCCCTCGCGCGATCGCGGGTTCGCTCATTGCCTCGGCCCTGATCTACATCTTCTTCACCTGGATCGTCTATAGCGCGTTCCCTTCGGTGCATGCGGTCGCGACCAACCCCGCACCATTGGTCAATGTCGCGTCGATCTACCTCTCTCCTACTGTCGCGAAATTCGTCAACGTCGCAGGGATCCTTTCAGGCTTTGGTGCGCAGCTCGCGTGCATCAATGCAGCCTCTCGCTTGATCTTCGCACTCGGACGGGAGGGGGGAGCCGGCGGCAAGGTTCGCGTGGCACTGACGACGACCTCGTCCAAGTACCGCTCACCGGTCGGAGCCCTCACCATCGTCGGAATCGTGTCACTCATCAGTCTGGGCGCATTCTCCTTCGAGGCCACCGCGAACCGCGCGGCCGCGCTCATCATCCAGTTCGGCGCGTACCTCATCCTGCTCGCCTACCTCATGACGGTGTTCGGAGCGCTGGTCTGGACACTTCGAACCGGTCGGAACGCAGTCAGAGCGCTCATACTTTCGATCGGGGTCCTCGTGGTTGGGTACGTCTCCTACCGCTCGCTCACTCCGCTTCCCGCCTACCCCTTCAACTATGTCATGATCGCGGCCGCGGTCTTCGTCCTCCTCGGCGCTGCGCTGCTCGCCATCCCATCGCTTCGAGGCCGCATACGAGATTCAGACCTCCTCCGAGTCACCACCCAGATCATCAAGGAGCGGAAGTGACGATTAGGTCGAATCGCCTGCAGGGTTGGGAACATACCTCATGAAGACACCGCAAGCGCACACGGTCTTCACCGACTACGTCGCGAAATTTCACGACGAGCGACCAGGTATCACCGAGGCCATCCTCAGTCGATCAAAGAGCGCCCGAGGACTCTCGCCTTACCAGTGGCTCCTCGAGTCGCTGCCCCTCGATCAACCGATGCTCGATCTTGCATGCGGATCGTCGCCACTCGCCGGTCAGGCTCGATCGACCTATGTCGGGATCGATCGATCTCGTGGTGAGCTTACGCTCGCGCGAGGTCAACTCGAAGGCTCCGAGGCAGGTATGGTCATCCAAGGTAACGCCGTCTCCCTCCCCTTTGGAGATTCGCATTTCGAAAGCATTGCGTGCTCGATGGCGATGATGGTGCTTACACCGCTCGAGGAGATCTTCGGCGAGCTCGCCCGAGTCGCAACACCGACGGGGAACCTTGCGCTCCTCCTCCCTGCTCGAACACCGCTCAATGCGGAGGATCTGTGGTGGTATGGTGCGACGAAAATCGCAACGGGCGCCCTCCGATTCGCCACCCCTCCAAGCGGCGGCACGACGCGTATCGTCGACGTCGCGGCTACTCACGGCTTCACGGTGCGCTCACGCATGCGAGAGCGATTCGAGCTGTGTATCGATTCCGAGGAGGTCGCGGATCTGATCGTCCACTCCTGGTACCTTCCGACGACCACCTCATCACAGGCACACCGAGCGAAACGGGTCCTTCGCCTGGCAACCGGACGTTCGCTCGGAATCCCCCTCGAACGGATCACCATGTCCCGAAGGTAACCCCGAACTCAGTCGATCATCCACGGGTTCAGATCGGAGCGTATATGGCTACGATCGGACGCG
>JBMFXL010000242.1:0-2422 GCA_049964275.1 Acidimicrobiales bacterium
CCACTTCGACCCTTACGTCGGCACGTGTGCTATCGGATCCGAGCGAGCGCGTCAGAGAGATTGCTCGCATGCTCTCAGGGCAGCGAGATTCAGGCGCCGCACAACGGCATGCAGAGGAGCTGCTGACGTTGGGTGCGCGCGCGCAGTAGGGGACGATAGGGAGTGTACTTCGTGGTGTGCGTAGGAGGTCAACTTGGCTAAGCATGTGTTCGTAACCGGTGGCGTGGCGTCGTCACTCGGGAAGGGAATCACGGCGTCTTCGCTTGGGCGGTTACTCAAGGCGAGGGGTCTGCGGGTGACCATGCAGAAGCTCGACCCCTACATCAACGTGGACCCCGGGACCATGGATCCTTTCGAGCACGGTGAGGTCTTCGTAACCGACGACGGAAGCGAGACCGACCTCGACCTCGGCCACTACGAGCGTTTCGTCGATGTCGCGTTGCGTCGTAACTCCTCGGTCACGACCGGTTCGATCTACCGTTCGGTCATCTCGCGGGAGCGCCGTGGGGACTACCAGGGCAAGACGGTGCAGGTGATTCCCCACGTCACCGACGAGATCAAATCCCGGATCTACGCGCTTGCGACCGATGACGTTGACGTGGTGATCACCGAGGTCGGTGGCACCGTGGGCGACATCGAGATCCTTCCCTTCCTCGAAGCGATCCGACAGTTCCGAAAGGAGGTCGGTCGTGACAACGTCTGCTATATCCACCTCACGCTCGTTCCCTACCTTGGTACCTCAGGTGAACAAAAGACCAAGCCGACCCAGCACTCGGTCACCGAACTTCGCTCTCGTGGCATTCAGCCCGATGTGATCGTCTGTCGCTCGGACAAGCCCATCGCGGCCAGCGTCAAGTCGAAGATCTCCATGCTCTGTGACGTCCCAGAAGATGCGGTGGTCTCGGCCATCGATGCGAAGAACCTCTATGAGGTGCCGATTCGCCTCCATGACGAGGGGCTCGATGAGTACGTGTGCAGGCTGTTGCGCTTCGATCCTGCAGAGTTCCCCCTCGAACTCGACTCCTGGGTGGCGATGACCGAGCGCGCTAATCACCTTTCTCGACGAGTACGAATCGGCATCATCGGCAAGTACGTGAACCTTCCCGACGCCTACCTGTCGGTGGCCGAGGCGTTGCGTCACGGTGGCCTCTACCACGACGCGGCGGTGGAGATCGAATGGATCTCGGCCGAGGCGATCACCCCGCTCATGGCGGAGGCACGCCTCTCACACCTTGATGGGATTGTGCTTCCCGGAGGGTTTGGCAATCGTGGGATTGAGGGCAAGATCGCCGCGGCGACCTACACGCGTGAGCACGGGATTCCGTGCCTTGGGATCTGTCTTGGACTTCAGACCATGGTGATCGACGCCGCACGACACCTCTGTGGACTCGAAGGGGCTCACTCTCGAGAGTTCTCCGAGACCACGCCCCATCCGGTGATCGACCTCATGGAGGAGCAGCGAGAGGTCCAGGACCTCGGTGGCACCATGCGTCTTGGTGCCCAAGTTGCCCGACTCGCTCCGAACTCACGCGTCGCGCTGCTCTATGGCGAAGAGGTCATCGAGGAGCGCCATCGCCATCGCTTCGAGGTGAACCCCCGCTATCGCGCACGACTCGTTGAGGGTGGTCTCCATGCTTCGGGGCTCTCTCCCGACGGCTCGCTCGTCGAGTTCGTGGAGCTACCGGATCATCCGTTCTGGATCGGCACACAGGCGCACCCGGAGTTCAAGTCTCGACCCGATCGACCCCACCCACTCTTCCGAGGGCTCATCGGTGCGGCGGTCGACCGTGCGGAACTCCGTGCGGACCAGGAGCGCCATACCGCCTCCAGCCTCGCCGAGTATCAGCGGGACGACTCGTTGTCACTTGAGTCGCGCTGAGGAGCGTGGCTCGATGAACACCTTCGACCCCACCGCACCGACCTTCGTTCGTGAAGACGAGCACACGGTGTTCCAGGGCCACTTCATCAAGGTGGTCTCGGTCGATGTGCGAGTGGGTCACGAGGTAATCAATCGGGAGTACATTGTGCATCCCGGAGCCGTCACGGTCGTGCCAGTGACCGCCGACGGGTTCGCGGTGGTGCTCTGGCAGTATCGAGCGGCCATGGGACGTGAGATTCTCGAGGTGTGCGCGGGCAAGCGGGATAAGCCAGGCGAGGCGCCAGAGCTCACCGCGGTCCGCGAGCTCGACGAGGAGATGGGGCTGCAGGCGAAGACCGTCCGACCGCTCGGCCGGTTCTACAACTCGCCCGGGTTCTGTGACGAGGAGACCCAGATGTACCTCGCGACCGATATCTCCTTGGGGGAGCGGCACCCAGAAGGTCCTGAAGAGCGGGCGATGCGTTTCGGTCTCATCGACCTCTTCCAAGTCTCCTCCTTGATCGATTACGGCGTGCTTACCGACGCCAAGACGGTGCTCTCGCT
>JBMFXL010000242.1:2432-3357 GCA_049964275.1 Acidimicrobiales bacterium
AACGTGCGGCACGAACGCTCGAGATGATGGGCGCGCTTGGTGATCCAGGTGCCATCGGAGGGGCAACCAGCCATTCGCTTGGTTTTCCCTACGTCACCCGCGATGCCTCAGGGCGCGAGTAGCCCCTCGGCAGCCATGCCAAGGAGCACGGATGATGCAACCGGGGTAGTGATTTCTCGCTCAAGGGAGGACCTTCTGGCTCAGTCCGAGACACCAGCGGAGCGTGGGCTATCCGAGGAGGTAGCAGATCGGGTTGCACCAGATGATCTGGTGGTTCCAGATGGGCTCGTCCGGGGCGAAGACACTGAAGAAGGATTTCTTTCCGAGGCGGTGGCGGGCTATCTGAGCTACCTCGCCATCGAACGGGGACGCGCACAGAACACCATCGAGAGCTATGCGCGCGATCTCCTCTCTTTCGAAACCCATCTCGGTCAACGCCAGCGCAACGTGTTCAACGCTGAGGAGGTGGACGTGGAGGCGTATGTCGCAAGCCTTCGCACCTCGGCGCATCCTCGCTCCATTCAGCGCGCCCTGTCGGCGATCCGCGGACTCTATGCGTATCTCGACGAAAGCGGCCAGCGCGCCGCGGCCGCATGCGGAGTGACCAGCGACTTGGCGTGGCGGATCAGCAGGAGTTGCAGCAGCGACAGGTCACCTGCCCCCCAATACGTTCCGGCCGGCCATTTCCCCGGCGGCGCGACGGCCCCTCTTTGGGACCTCGGCGAGCGGCGGGGACGCCCGGGGGACCCCGCGCCGCGTCCGGATGGGGTCGGTCTCCGCCGGAAGACCGGCTGCGACAGCGCCCACCGTGGCGTGGGCGCCTCCACCCGAAGGGCGAAAGCGGGGGAGGCGGCAGCCCACGGCGTCGGTGCCAGGCTGCGGCATCCGCCGGTCTCAGCCCCCCGCCCGCCACCGGTCCGCGCCG
>JBMFXL010000243.1:0-3348 GCA_049964275.1 Acidimicrobiales bacterium
GGCCTATTGTCTCGCCATAGGTTCGCTTCTGGTTATTCGTTTCGCCTAGTTAATGTTCGCCGCATTACGACGATGGATTGAGGTTCAGCGCACGGGCGTTCAGCCTCAGCCGACTGATGTCCAAGTTCCCGGTCCGGTCCTGTTGCTCGCACTGCTGTGGCTCCTTGGGAGCCTTGTCGTACCGGTGCTTGGTTGGGGAATCGCGACCGTGCTGATTTGGAAGAGTACCTTGTGGGAGAGGAAGTCGAAGTGGCTCGCTACCCTTGTGCCACCCCTGGGGCTACTGCCCTTCGCGCTTGCCTTGGCGAGTCCGTTTTTGTTTTCCCACTGTTTGTATCAGTCAACATTTCACTCCCAGTCGGACATACAGGCATGTGCCGCCACGGTCGCCCATCCGTCTGGGCTTGAACTACTGTTTGCAGCAGTTTTCTTCGCAATGGCGATCTTCACGGCGATTCACCTCGTCAGACACTATCGAGAGTCCCGCTAGCGGGCGCTCTGGGAATACCCGATGGGGTTCCTAGACTGTCTCCATGCAAATCGAGGAATCTGACCGTCAGGACGTCGCAAAGCGTCTCCGCCGCATCCAAGGACAGCTTTCGGGCATTCTCAAGATGCTCGAGGAGGGTAGGGAGTGCGAAGAGGTGGCGACCCAGGTCGCGGCAGCTGCGAAGGCACTGAATCGAACAGGTTTCAAAGTCGTGTCCTCGGGGATGCAGCAGTGTTTCGCAGCCGAGTCCGAAGGCGAAATGGACGATGCAAGAGCGCGCCTCGAACGATTGTTCCTTGCCCTTGCCTAGGTAAGTGGGACGGATCTCAGTATGAGTTGACATTCCTTCGCTCGAATGACTCAATATGGGGAAGTGCAGCTGGCAGGCTCAATTAGTCGAATCAGAACGAGTCCGAGGCCGCTTACATCATGTGTGTGGCCGACACCCCTACCCTGTCTCCGTTGACGAGAGCTGCACCGTTTCCTCCTGGGCAGATGCTCACCCGCAATCGGTGTCCATGGTCTAAATTCGGTTGATTTATCCAGCTGTTCCTGCCGAATCAGGGGCGATAGGTCAGGGTGACTGATGAATCCGAAGGTCATGGCGCTCACGAAGGTGGTCTGCGCCGTGGCGCACTCGGCCTTTTCGAGTCTGCGGTTATGGGCGTGGCGCCCGCATACTCTGTCGCTGCTTAGATGGCAACGCTTTTTGGAGCAGTCGCGCTTGGCGGTCCTGCTGCATTGCTCTATTGCGGTATCGCAATGTTCGGTATTGTCTGGGCGTTCAACCACCGAGGGAAGCTCGAGGCCAACGCAGGGGCCTCGTACTCTTGGGTACGTCGTGCACTCCACCCGGTGCTTGGCTACATCTCAGGGTGGGCGCTGGTCGTATCGGCACTGATCTTCATGGTTGCCGGGTCATTTCCCGCGGGTTCTGTCACGCTGGGCCTCTTCTCCAGTTCTCTCGCCAACAACACCACTGCGGTTACCATCTTTGGGATGCTCTTCTTTCTTTTGATGGTCGGCGCGGTAGGGGCAGGCATCACCGTGACGGGCACGGTGCAGGTAATTATTTCTGCGGTCGAGCTGGGAACTCTGGTTCTCTTTGCCGTACTCATGCTCCTTCATGGACATGACGCTCATACCTTCAGCTGGAGTTGGCTATCGCCCACGATCTTCCACGGCTCCGCGAACTTCTTTGCCGGAGCCCTTGTGGCCGCCTTTTACTACTGGGGATGGGATGTCACGGCAAACTTGAATGAGGAGACCAAGGGCTCCAAGGTGACCCCAGGCATTGCAGAATTATTGGCGTTCTGGTGGTCTTCGCCCTCTTCGAGGTCTTCACCATCGGATCCAATCTGGTGCTCACGGCCAAGAACATCACCAACAATGCGGGTGACGTGCTAGGGGTACTCGGTCAGGTGGTCTCGCCCGGTCTTGGAGGCAAGATCGTCGTCATCGCCGTTATCTTGTCGACGATCGCCACGTTGGAGACGACGATCATCCAGGTGACACGAACCCTCTTCGCGATGGGGCGCGACGGAACACCCCCCGAGCGCTAGGACGCACCCACCGAGTACGGCAGACTCCTGTGGTGGCAACGAGTGTAGTGACAGTGGTCTCGCTCGGTCTGTTCATCGGATCGAACTACATCGGTTCGATCGGGAACATATTCACGGACGCGATCAATGCCATCGGTCTACAGATTGCCATCTATTACAGCCTCGCTGGCCTCTCGGTAGTGGTTCTCTATCGCAAAGATATTTGGCGTTCAGCTTCGAACTTCATACTCGTGGGCCTCTGGCCGTTAGTCGGAGCGGTCTTCATGATCCTCATGTTCATCAAGTCGATCCCTGGCTTGAATGCCACCACCCTCGCAGTTGGTCTTGGCGCGATGGCTCTGTCGGTCATACCGATTGCGATCTACTGGTCCAAAGGTCGGCCATACTTCAATATGCCGTCCAAAGTGGAACGTATTGCCCTCGACCACGAGATTGCGGGTCGACACGGCTGAGGTCTGACACGGCCCAGTGAGCGAACACGGTGTCGGCAGGAGGACGTCTATGGAGTCCAGGTTTGGTTCTCGGGCCAACCTTGGACTCTGTTGGTGTTCCATCCGACGAAGATGGGGAGCTAAGAGTGACCGATCTGCCACGTTTCATGCGGAGCCGGTTGGCTTTTGGCACGCTCGAAGGATACACCTCGTCTCGACCATGTAGGACTGTTCCTGCGCTGTTCCTAGACGAAGACTAGGTGTATTGTCCACCTAGGGCGGAATACCCATGTGGTGCGAGGAATCTTCAGCGCGCTCGGAGGGAGTCGAACCCCCAACCTTCTGATCCGTAGTCAGATGCTCTATCCATTAAGCTACGAGCGCAGGCGACTTGACAGCATAGTCGACAGGTGTCCGGGTCGATCGGTCTATTCGTCGGTTTCGTTGACAAGGCCAAGTGGTTGAGACGAGTGATGTGATTCGGATGCTCGAAGATACGAAGCGAGCATGATGGAGAGCTGCCGGTCCCGTTCGGAAGTGTTTTCATTCGATACGTCGAACAGGATTTCATGCATCATTGACGCAAGTATCGTGCGGTAGGCAAGATCGATCTTGGCGTTGACGTCACCTTGGATCTCCTCGGCAAAACGGGAGAGCACCTTCGAGAAAAGGAGGCTTCCGACCTGAGAAGCTTCAGCGCCTCGTGAACGCATGGCGGGGTCCCCTCTGCTTTCGACGAAGAAAGCAGCGATTGCATCTTTACGGCTCCGGAATGCACTGTTGACGCGCTCGATCATGCGCGAGAGCACGTCATCGAGGGAGTTGGTGAGGGGAATGCCGTCGAGGGCTATGGTGAATTCGTCTA
>JBMFXL010000244.1:0-3343 GCA_049964275.1 Acidimicrobiales bacterium
GGGATCGGACGCATCCTCCTCGGCGTGCTCGGTCTCTTCGCGCTCCTTGAGGCCGGTCTCGGATTCTGCGCGGGTTGCAAAGCTTACGGAGTACTCCAGCGGCTTCATCTTGTGCAAGAAGTCTGCGAAGACTGTAGCGATCTCCGCCTTCGCCGAAACCCGACAAGGCTACTTACCCCGTCGACGCAGGCCAGTTCTCTTCGTCACTAGCCTGAGGGCATGTGGAAATTTCGCGGTGCCCCATCGCATCTCGCCGCCGCGCGCGGCGACGCTGAGGTAGACGTCTTGCTCTTAGGCGGGGAGGTCTTCTCCACCGTCACCAAGGAGTGGATACGGACTGATCTCGCAATCTCAGAAGGAACCGTCGTTGGCTGGGGAGCTCGTGCCGCGGCACAAATAGTCGACGTTTCAGGCGCGCGGATCACGCCGGCTTTCATCGACGCACACATGCACCTCGAATCCACCAAGCTCTGGGTGGACGAATTCGTCAAGCTCGCAGTAGCCAGCGGCACGACTGCGGTCGCGGCCGACCCACATGAAATCGCCAACGTGTTCGGAATCCCAGGGGTTCAGGCTCTCATTGAAGCGAGCGCGGATCTTCCATTCACCTTCGGCATCTGTGCGTCTTCATGCGTACCAGCATCACCTTTCGAGAGCCCGGGAAGTGTGCTCGGACCCGACGATCTTCGCCAGCTCCTTACCGATCCTCGTGTCATAGGCGTCGCCGAAATGATGAACTATCCCGGTGTCATCCACGGGGATCCCGAAGTACTCGAGAAGATTCGAACCGCCGGTTGGCGTCGAGTCGACGGGCACGCACCTGGAGTCAGAGGTTTCGATCTGGACGCCTACATCACTGCCGGGGTCGAATCAGACCACGAGTGTACGACCTTTGCAGAGGCGCACGAGAAGCGACAAAAGGGCATGTGGGTGTTTCTCCGTCAGGGATCGGCCGCACAAAATATTGCCGAGCTTGCACCCTCGATCACACGCTATGGCACCACCCGAGCTGCACTTTGCAGCGATGATCGCGAGCCGGACCTCCTGCTCCATCGTGGCCATGTCAACGATTGCGTCAGGGTTGCGATCGAAAGCGGGATCTCCCTGGAGGACGCACTCGTCCTGGCCACCATCAATCCTGCGGAATACCACGGTTTTAATAATCTCGGTTCCATCTCTCCTGGATACCAAGCGGATCTCTTGGTATTCGATTCCTTTGAAGAAGTTCGACCATCGCAAGTATGGAGAGCTGGAGAACTATTGGCGGAGTCTGGTCAGATCCTCGAACCTGAGCGATTCGCGGTCAAGGCGGCCCCGCAGTGGATGAGGGAGTCTATACACCTCCGAACCGTCCCAAGCGCGTCGGACTTTGATCTCTCGCTCCAGCCTGGTGCGGAGGTTCGCGTGATCGCGGTTCGGGAAGGTTCCATAGTGACCCGGGAGGAGTCGGCACGCTTCGACGAAGAGTTCCCTGGGGATCTCGCAGTCCTCGCCGTACTAGAGCGTCACAAGGCAACGGGGCGAATCGGACTCGGACTCGTACGCGGGTTCGGGCTTACAGAAGGAGCGATTGCCTCCACCGTGGCCCACGATGCTCACAACATCATGGTCGTTGGTGCACCCACACCAGAAGGTCGAGAAGATATGCATCTCGCGGTGTCGACGCTGGCAACGATAGGTGGGGGTCAGGTCGTCTGTCGCGCCGGGGAGGTACGTGCGACCGTTCCACTTCCCATTGGTGGTCTCATGAGTACCAAAGCGGCCAAAGATGTGGCCGAGGAACTTGAAGCTGCGGTTGCGGCCGCTCGTGACAATGGGGTGGACCTCGACAATCCCTTCATGCACCTGAGCTTTCTTGGGCTCTCCGTGATTCCTGAACTACGCCTCACCGATCTCGGACTCATCGACACCGTCCAGTTCACCAAAACTTCGCTACTTCGATGACGTCGCTTTTGTGCACGGTTCACCGCGGATGACGTCTCTCACGAGGTGTCGGGCACATCGGTCGGTTACTTGGTGAGTAGCCGACAAGAGTAGGTGCCCTGAGATTGCTAACATTTCCATGGGTTGTCGGGCTGATACCAAGCTCACTCGCCACCCCATTGAACACGAGGAAGTGATGCAAATGCCTGATGCCGTAATTGTGGATGTGGTTCGAACCCCTGGGGGTAAGCGAAATGGATCGCTTCGTAACTGGCATGCAGCCGATCTCGCAGCTGAAACGCTCAAGGCACTCGTGAGCCGCAACGATCTCGATCCGGCACTCATCGAGGACGTCATCATGGGATGCGTGATGCAGGTGGGAGAACAAGGCATCAACGTCGGCAGGAATGCGGTACTCGCTGCAGGGTTCCCCGAGTCGGTCTGCGCAACCACGATCGACCGTCAATGTGGGTCCTCTCAACAGGCTGCTGCATTCGCGGCTCAAGCGGTAATGTCCGGGGTCCACGACGTCGTCATCGCGGCAGGGGTCGAAGTGATGTCTCGTACGCCGATGGGATCATCTGTGCCTAAGGACCTAGGAAAGCCATTCGGGCCGCAGGTCTTCAAGCGGTACCACGACCGTGGAGGCCTGGTTGGACAAGGCATCTCTGCCGAAATGATTGCCGATCAATGGGGGCTCAGCAGGGAAGACCTCGACCAATTCGGCTACGAGAGTCAGATGCGTGCGTCAAAGGCGCAGGCAGAAGGACGATTCGAACGGGAGATCATTCCCGTCAAGATCCTCGACGACCAAGGCAATCCTACGGGTTCGCACCTCTCATCCGATGAAGGAATTCGTCCGGGGACAACCCTTGAGGTGCTCTCCACACTGAAGCCCGCATTTCGAGAGGACGGGAAGGTTACGGCCGGCAACTCCTCTCAAATCACCGATGGCGCTTCCGCTGCCCTCATCATGAGCGAGGAGCGCGCGAAATCCCTCGGCCTCACACCGCGTGCACGATTTCACGCGTTTTCGCTCGCAGGCGTGGATCCCATCACGATGCTTACCGGCCCCATCCCGGCCACGACCAAGGTACTCGGGAAGGCTAAGATGTCACTTGACGAAATCGACCTTGTAGAGATCAACGAGGCATTTGCGTCTGTCGTGCTCGCCTGGGAGAAAGAGCATCACCCTGACATGTCCAAGGTAAATGTCAATGGGGGCGCCATCGCTCTTGGGCATCCTCTCGGTGCGTCAGGAACCAAACTCCTCGCGACATTGGTATGCGAACTCGAACGGACAAGCGGACGTTGGGGGCTTCAGACCATGTGTGAGGGTGGAGGTTTGGCGAATGCCTACATTATCGAACGGCTCGGCTGATCTCTCACACTTATCGGGCGCTTAGCGATAACGCGTCGC
>JBMFXL010000245.1:0-3326 GCA_049964275.1 Acidimicrobiales bacterium
GCCACTCGTGCCGCGATTGAAGAGGGCATCGTCGCTGGTGGCGGCACCGCGCTCATTCGCTCGCGAGCCAAGGTCAACGAGCTCATCCAGACGCTCGAAGGTGATGAAGCCATTGGTGCGCAGATCGTCGCGAAGGCGCTCGAAGAGCCACTTAAGTGGATTGCCTACAACGCGGGCCTCGAGGGCCCCGTCGTCGTACAGAACGTCGAGCGTGAGTCGGGTGCAATCGGCCTGAACGCGCGTACCGGCGTGTACGAGGACCTCGTCAAGGTGGGCGTGATCGACCCAGCCAAGGTGACGCGCTCCGCGCTGCAGAATGCATCGTCGATCGCGGCGCTCTTGCTCACGACGGAGGCACTCGTGGCTGACAAGCCCGAGCCGAAGGACGCTGCAGCCGGCGCAGGGCAGATGCCCGGCGGCATGGGCGGCATGGGCGGCATGATGTAAGTCTCCTTCTGGAGATTGCTCGAGGGGGTACTGACCGTTGGGTCGGTGCCCCCTTGTTTTCGTTTTGTTCCCGAGCACCCTACCTGGGAGTCCGCTCGCGATCAGGTGAGACGACAGCTGAGGTCTTTGGACTCTTTCTTGGCCGTAGGCATCGGTGCGCACGTAAGGAGTCGATACCTTTGGCTGTGAGTGCGCAACGCATGCAAGAGGGGGACCGTGCGAGCGTCTTGGGTCCAGCCACCAATGGTGGAGAAGGGAGTCAAAGATGTCAAGGGTGCTGATACTTGGTGCGGGAATCTCTGGACACACCGCTGCGCTCCATCTCAAGCGTCGAGTGGGAGGCGACCATGAGGTGATCGTCGTCTCGCCCAACTCAATGTGGAATTGGATTCCCTCCAACATCTGGGTCGGGGTTGGTCGGATGGAAACCGATCAAGTCACTTTTCCTCTTGCGCCGATCTATCGCCGAAAGGGCATCGAGTTTCATCAAGCACTCGCAACGGAGATCCATCCCGAGGGCAACCACGACGTGACGCAACCGTTCGTGCGAGTGCGCTACACCGATCCTCGTCGGGAGGGGGAGATCGGGACGCTGACGTACGACTACTTGATCAACGCCACCGGGCCAAAGCTCAACTTTGCAGCAACGCCGGGGCTCGGTCCAGATGGCAACTCGCTCTCGGTATGCACCGCTGGTCATGCAAGGGAAGCTGCCGAGGCGCTTCAGCGTGTCATCGAAGAGTTGCGCCAAGGGAAGCGCCAGACATTGGTGATAGGGATGGGGCATGGCACCTGTACGTGCGAAGGCGCGGCGTTCGAGTACACCCTCAACGTGGAGCACGAGCTGCGAAAGGCCGGGGTTCGGGAGCGAGCCGAGGTGATCTATCTCTCCAATGAATACGAACTCGGCGATTTCGGTGTCGGGGGACTCACCTTCGATCAAGAGGGCTACGTCACGAACTCGAAGCTCTGGACCGAGTCGCTCTTTCGCGAACGCGGCGTGAAGGCGCTTCTGCGTGCGCATGTCGAGCGTGTCGAGCCGGGCAAGCTCAGCTATGAACTCCTTGACGGGACCAAAGGGGAACTCTCCTTCGATTTCGCGATGCTGCTGCCGCCATTTCGAGGTGCGGATCTCCATGCATTTGATCGTGAAGGGAAGGAGATCACTGAGGTGCTGTTCGCCCCGAATGGATTCCTGCGTGTGGACGCCGACTACACGGCCCGTTCGTTCGAGGAGTGGAGTGCGCAGGACTGGCCCCTCACCTATCGCAGCCCACACTATGAACACGTATTCGCGGTTGGTATTGCATTCGCACCTCCTCATGCCATCTCGAGGCCGCGTGTGTCTTCAAACGGCACCCCGATCGCGCCTGCCCCACCTCGCACGGGGATGCCATCGGGTGTGATGGGTCGCGTCGTCGCCGAGGCGATTGCGGATCGATTACGACACGGTGGGAAGGAAACCTCCACGCACCACGCGTCAATGGCATCTATGGGTGCGGCCTGTTTCGCGTCGGCGGGTTCTGGACTTTTGGATGGGTCAGCAGCTGCGATGACCATGTTCCCCATCGTGCCTGATGTCGGGCGCTATCCAACCGGTGGTGGTCGGGACCTACGTGAGACGACCGGAGAGATCGGGCTGAGTGGTCACTGGACGAAGCTGCTCTTGCACTATTTGTTCATCTACAAGGCCAAGGCTCGTCCAGGCTGGTATCTCATCCCCGAGTAGTGGGCCAACGAAAGCGAGTACCCATGCAGGCTCC
This sequence comes from Acidimicrobiales bacterium, assembly GCA_049964275.1. Taxonomy (GTDB): domain Bacteria; phylum Actinomycetota; class Acidimicrobiia; order Acidimicrobiales; family Acidimicrobiaceae; genus JAJYZP01. Next base: position 2,211 of record JBMFXL010000245.1, read on the forward strand.
CTTTGAAGATCTCGGACAAGCCCCCTTGCCTATCCGACGCACGATACGTGCTCGGAGTCAGGTGGCGCGACAGATGGTTCGATTCGTGCGCTTCAACCTGCGAATGTTGCGGATGGTTCGAAAAGAGCGACGCGAGTGAAGTGCTGATCGTTCATGTCCGGGACGCGTGCCGCCTCGGACATGCGCTAGCGAGATTCGGTATGGCGTTGGGTGATCGCGACGAGGATTCGTGCGATGATGATGAGCGCAACGACTCCGATGATCAACAGCAGTGCCGCGTCGGCAGCGAGGTGCTGGGCCGCAACTACGGGCTGGTTGTAGAAGGTCCACACCGCATAGGTGAGATATCCGGTCGGGGAGTGTGTGAGGTGAAGCACCGGGTTCTGCGCCGAGTAGCCCGCGGTGTAGAGGAGCGGCGCGGTCTCACCGATCGAAATGGCCACGGCCACGATGAGACCCGTCACTATTCCTGGAAGTGCGGTCTTGAGCACCAGGCTCCGCAGTATCATCCCCTCGCGAACCCCGAGCGCTTCCGCACCCTCGACGTAGGAGGTCGGCACCTGTCGGACCGCGACCTCGGTCGTCTTCGCAATGTAGGGGACGACCAGTATGGAGAGCGTGATGATGCCCGCTCCAAGCGAGAATCCCCAATGGAAGTGCACGACGAGCGCGAGATAACCCACGTAGCCAATGGCGATTGAGGGAATGCCTGCAAGGATCTCGACGCCCGATCGAAGGAGGCTCCCAAGTCGTGGGGGTGCGTAGTATGCGAGGAAGAGTCCACCAGCAACCCCGACGATCCCCGCAAAGACGGCCACACCGAAGGTGATGAGCAGCGTTCCGAGGATCTCCGACTTGAGGCCACCACCGACGCCAACGGTGCCGGTCGTGAGCACGGAAAAGCTCATGTACGGGGCGGCGCGTTTGACGACACCTGCGACGATAATGATGGCAGGAATGACGATGAGCGCAAGTCCTATCCAGCTGAATCCGAAGAATACGGTCGAGAGGGCTGATCTGCGCCTTCTGCCACGGCGGTCTTGATGACTCCTCGACCGATCAAGATGATCGGTTATGACGTTTGAGAGTTCGTTCATCGGAGACCCCTAAATTCCT
>JBMFXL010000246.1:0-3300 GCA_049964275.1 Acidimicrobiales bacterium
CGAGAGACCACACGATCCAGGTCTGCATTTCCCAGACTTCCTGCGAACGACCCGTCCTCCCTCACCAAGAGTGAGCTCCCGACGGCAGGCAAGGCAACACCTGCGTTCATCTCCGAGAAGTACTCCCCAGTCTCATCGCGCTCGTCCGACGTCGCGAATACGGTCGCAAGCACAAAAGGCCTCTCCACATTGAGTCGCTCGTCGAGCTCGTCAAGGAAAGTAGGCGGATTGGGCTGCACCAAAATATGAAGGGTTCCACCACAGGTCAGCCCAACCGCAAACGCCTCGTCGTCAGAGTAACCATAGGTAAGGGTCCTCGCACAACCGATCTGCTCGACCTTTCGATCGATCACGCCTACCCGCGATAGCACTGCTTCAGGTGCACCCATCGCCGCGAGCGCCTCAGTGACCACTGCACCCTCGACACAACCCCCAGAGACCGAGCCCACCACCTGGCCGTCCTCACTTACGGCCATGGTCGCACCAATTTCCCTCGGTGATGATCCCTCTGCGCCAACGACCTTCGCGAGCGCGAAGGTGATCCCGAGCCTCTGCCACTCCCGAACCTGAGCAATGACGTCCTTCACTTTGCAATCACCTCCGCAAGATCCTCAAGAGAACGCAACGAGTGTCCTTCCACGAATTCATCAACGTACGGTAATGCAGCTGCCATTCCTCGAGCCAGCGGTGCATACCCTGGCGACGCCTTGAGAGGGTTCACCCAGACCACGCGATGAGCAACCCGGGCAAGCCGCGCCATCTCGGTACCGAGTAGTTCGGGCTCTCCGCGATCCCACCCATCCGACAAGATCACTACTGTGGCACCTCGTGCCATTCCTCGGGCACCGTACCGGTCATTGAATGCTTTGATACCTTCTCCAAGTCGAGTTCCACCGCTCCAATCCGCGACCTTGGCCGAAGCCGCTCCGAGCGCCCGGTCCGTGTCCAGATTGGAGAGTTCGCGCGTGATTCGAGTCAGGCGAGTCCCTAGTGTGAACACTTCCACACGACGAGTTCCCAGAAGCGCCGCGTGTACGAAGCGTATGAGCTGCTTGGCGTAGGTCTCCATAGACCCTGAGATATCGCAGATGAACACTATCCGTCGTATGCGCTCACCCTTCGTACGGTATCGCTGCTCGATCGGCTCACCTTCGCGTGCGAGGGCCGTCCGAATCGTTCGGCGAAGGTCGAGCTCACGTCGACGTCGCGACCGGACATATCGACTCGACGGGCGTCGAGGTGGGGCGAAACGAAATGCAGCCATCACGCGAGCACACTCTGCTCGCTCTGCCGCATCGAGTAGACCGAAATCGCGCTCCCGAAGCGTCTCTACCTTGGAAAAACGAAGCGATACCACGGAGTCGACCTCGCGCTCTTCGGCATCATCCTCGTCCGAGGCCGGAGGATCCTCCTCGCTATCGACCAGCACAATGGTGGTCTCCTCTCGCCGAGCAATCGGCGTAGGGGCAACGTGACGTCGACGAAAGTACTGATCGAAGCAGCGGTCATAGGTGGGAATATCTTCTGGGCGACCGATCAGGCTCGCACGGCCAGCCCAGTACACATCGTCCAACTCGTCAATACCGAGACACTCCAACGCATCCAGATAGAGTGCGCTCCGAGAGAGCGAGACGGGGATGCCTTCTGCTCCCAAGCGTCGAACGAATGCATTGGCGATCTCCACCATGGTCGCCATCACACACTCCTTGTGACGGTGTCCCGGATGATCGATGCGAGATCAAGCGCGCGAAGTCGCTCTTCGTCCTCTCGGTACTTCACCAACGCTCCAAGGGTGCGCGACACACTGCGTTCGTCGAGTTCGGTCTCGCCGAGGAGTGCGAGGGAGCGCGCCCAATCGATCGTTTCCGCGATTCCAGGCGGCTTGTATAGATCTGCATCCCGTATGCGCGAGACGACACTCGCGACCTGCCGAGCCAAGGACTCGTCCACCTCGGGCGCGCGTCGGCGCAAAATCTGCACTTCACGATCGAAGCCAGGATGATTCACCCAGTGGTAGAGACACCGTCGCTTGAGCGCATCGTGAAGGTCACGAGTACGGTTTGAAGTCAAGATCACGATTGGTGGCGTCGAAGCACGAATAGTTCCAAGCTCAGGAATGGTCACCGCGAACTCGGAAAGAATCTCTAAAAGGAAGGCCTCGAACTCGTCATCCGCACGGTCGATCTCATCGATCAACAGCACTGGTGGCATGTCGGACGCGCCACGTTGAGATTGGTCGATTGCGGCCAACAATGGACGCTCTAGCAAGAAGTCCTTGGAGTAAAGCTCGGCCTCTACGTCGCGGATGGATCTCGACCCGTCGCCGTGGTCCAAGGACTCGACCGCACGGAGATGCAGGAGCTGTCGCGAGTAGTTCCACTCGTACAGCGCCTGCGCCATATCGATACCCTCAAAACACTGAAGTCGAATGAGCGAAGTGTGCAACCATGCTGCGATCGACTTGGCAATCTCCGTCTTGCCGACCCCGGCGTCGCCTTCGAGCAACAAGGGTCGCTCAAGGCCGAGCGCGAGAAAGACGGTCGTTGCAAGACCCTCATCGGCTAGGTAATCGCATGCATCTAGCGCCGTTACGACATCAGCTGGTGAACTGATCCCGTAACGAGCCAAACTTTCCCTCTTCAGTGACAAAGCTTCCTCTCCGTTGCGTTCCTAGTCCTCCGACGCTATCGCCTCGTACGAGGAACAACAACGGAAGGGCGTCAGATATTCATCTCCTCGAGCGCTCGCCTCACCAACACCGTCGCGAGATGCTTACGGTACTCGGTAGATGCATTGAGATCGGCCGGCGGCGTTATACCATCAGCCGCATGCTGGGCAGCCTCAGCACCGCTTGCACCCGATGCCAGCGCCGACTCTGCGCCGTTGGATCGAAGCGGTGTTGCACCCATGTTGACGAGCGCGACTCGCGTAGAACCATTCTTCGCGGCCGCAACCCCGACGATCGCCCAATCTTGTGCGCGGCGATTGAACTTCTGGTACGACCAGCTCATGAAGCCCTTAGGTACCTGGATCTCCGTCAGGATCTCGTCCTCACCTATGGCCGTCTCCATGAAGCCCTTGAAGAACTCTGACGCCTTCACGTTCCGCGTGCCCCGAGGACCCTGGACCACCATGGTTGCATCAAGCGCCAAAAGTGCCGCGGGAAGGTCGCTTGCACCATCACCGTGAGCTACCGTGCCTCCGAGCGTTCCACGGTGACGAACCTGCGGATCACCGACGAGCGATGCGACATGGGGCAACATCGGGACGGTCTCCGCGAGCACGCTGGACGTCTCTACG
>JBMFXL010000247.1:0-3298 GCA_049964275.1 Acidimicrobiales bacterium
ACCTTTGATGTGAGTTTCTTCGGTGCCATTTTGCTTCACCTGCGTGAGCCTTGGGGAGCACTTCGTCAAGCCGCGATGCGAACGACTGAGATGTTGGTCGTGACCGAGCCTCTTCAAGACGATGAGCTTCCACCCGAATCGAATGTGATGCGATTCTCGCCTTCCGCGGACAGTCATCTCACTAACTGGTGGTCAATCTATCCAGGTGCGGTGCTCTCAATGATGCGCCGCCTTGGGTTTGGAGATACGACGCTCACCTATCACACACAAAAGCACTACCTTGCTCATGATCTTACGAAGGACGCCTTTAGTCAGAAGATGTACACGATCGTCGGCCGGAGAACGACGACACCCTAAGGCGAATGAGATATCCGTGGGCTGGGGCGAAGGACAAAGAGTGTCGATGAGCCCTGGGGTCGAGTGCTGCGAGAGGCCGAGTGATAACTGGGTTAGTGGGCGAGAGCGAGGTGTCGTATGCCACGGAGTGGCAAAATAACGTCTTCACCGTCGACTTGGAGCCAGAGCGACTGGGCACTACCTCCTGCCGCGCTGATGAGGAGTGCGTCCGAGATGTGTGCGTTCTCGTAGTCGACCTCGACCTCGCGCCCTTCGAACTTTCGTACCGCAAAGAGTGTGAGCATTTTCCACCTCCTGTCAATGGAATTCGGCTCGTTCTCTGGGCAACTAAATCCCAATCTCGTGTGGGGTAGCGCACCGGGGAGAGTTAATCTCGGCGTAACAGTCTTGAATTAGTCGCGAAATCAATCATCCGTAGTGTCGGAGTGCAAAGCGACGTGTTCGTGGAGGTGTCGTTCTCGCTCGTGAAGCGAATGCTCGCTCGCCAACTGTGTGCACTGAAGGAAGGGATCTTCATTGAAGCTGGTTACTGCGATCGTCAAGCCGTTCAAGCAGGAAGAGGTTCGCGAAGCCCTTGCGAAGCTCGACGTGAAAGGGATGACAGTCACCGAGGTGCAAGGATTCGGTCGTCAGAGCGGGCACACCGAGGTGTACCGAGGCGCTGAGTACAAGGTCAACTTCAATCCGAAGGTTAAGATCGAAGTCGTGGTCGATGATGGCTCGGTCGACGACATCACGGAGGCAATTCTCAAGGTTGCGAATACGGGCAAGATCGGCGATGGGAAAATTTGGGTGACCACCGTAGAAGATCTCATCCGAGTGCGGACCGGTGAGCGCGGCAGCGATGCGCTGTAGTGGGTCGCGAGGTAGTGGTCGAATCGTTGTCGCCGTGAGGGATGCCGACTGAGTTTCTCTCCCCCTGATCCCAAGGCGATCCGCTCGAGTCTGCTCATGGATCGATCGCTCGGGGGCCGTTCATGGACCGAGCGGTATACCCAAGCAGTCGATGAGTGGATTCGGTCATTGCTCGGCGAGCAATCTCGCTACGCATTGCTCGCACTGGGGAGCTATGGGCGCCGAGAACTTTGTCCTCACAGTGATATTGATCTGATGCTCGTGCACGCTCGATCCGAATCGCTCGAGCGAGTCGAAGCAATGGCAAATGGCATCTGGTATCCGATCTGGGATCTGGGACTCGGTCTTGACCACTCAGTGAAGACTCCTCGTCAGGCGCTCGAAGTAGCTACAGAGGACGTACGTGCGCTTCTCGGGCTCCTTGATGCACGTGTGATCGCGGGCAACGTGGCGCTGGGAGAGGAAGCCACAGGACTCGTGAGGTCGTACTTTTCGAAGCGCTTTCGGGTTGTGGCGCCGGCAATTGAGGCCTATCTCATCCCTCGTTTTCGCGACTTTGGCGAGCTCGCCCATGTCTTGGAGCCAAATCTCAAAGAGTGTGACGGAGGTCTAAGGGATCTTCATATATTGGAGTCGCTCCTCGAGGTCGCCGACCTGCCTGGTATTCCCCCGAGGGAGGAGATCTCTGAGGCGGGAGAGCTGCTACTCACCCTTCGTGTCGAACTCCATCGCGTATCAGAGCGCCCAAGCGATCGACTCGGCCTCGACGAGCAGGACATCATTGCTCCAACGCTTGGGTTCGATGACGCCGAGGCGTTGATGAAAGCGGTTGCTCACTCAGGACGAGTCGTCTCCTATGGAATGCACCAGGCGCTACGTGTGCTCGGTGGGGCAAATGGGAACGCTTCTCGAAGCGGAGTCGATCGGGAGACCGTGAGTGGCTTCTACGGCGCGAAATATCCCACCACGATGAGTTTCGGCACGGTGGGTTTCGACAGTCCCATCGAAGGAAGGATCGACGCACTTGCGGTGGTGCGCCTGGCGCATCGATGTGCGCGTGAGGGACTCCAGCTGCGATGGGGAGGAGAGCAACTTGGTGAACGCATGCTCGCGCCTCCGGTGCCGTGGCCAGAGGAGCTTCGGGAGGAGTTCATTGGCCTGTTGCAAGCGGGAGAGGGTCTCTATGAGGTCATCGAGGCGCTAGACGGCGGTGGTGTGATGGAGATTTTGATACCTGAATGGTCGGATGTGCGGTGCAAACCGCAACGCAATGCGTTTCATCGCTACAGTGTCGATCGCCATCTCGTCGGAGCGGTGGTGGAGGCGGCGTCGATTCGCCGTCGCGTCCATCGTCCCGACCTCCTCGTGGCAGCCGCGTTGCTTCATGACATTGGCAAAGGACGACCCGGCGACCATACCGAAAATGGCGTGGTGATCGCTCGTTCGGTCATGGCTCGCATGGGATTTGACGACGGAGATCGGTCGGTCATCGAACGTCTCGTGAGTCAGCATCTTCTACTTGCAGAGACAGCGCTGCGTCGCGATATCTCCGATCCAAGCGCGATTCAGCTTGTTGCGGAACGTGTCGGAGACGCCGAGACACTTGAGCTGCTCGCTGCCCTTACGGAGGCAGACTCGAAGGCTACAGGTGTGCTGGCATGGTCGACGTGGAAGGAGACCTTGATCGAGGAGCTCTGTCGTCGGGCGAAGGCGTATCTGCATAATGGAGAGGTACCGGCACCTGAGATTCAGATTGAGGAAGCCTTCGAGCGTCAGCTCCTTGAAGCAGGTGCGAAGGGAATGGCGATCGCTGCCAAGGACGGGTTCGTCTACGTAGCGGCACCCGATCGCCCTGGTTTGTTCTCTCTGGTTGCGGGGGCAATGAGCCTCTCGGGTATCTCAATCGTCTCGGCTGAGGTGTTCGCGAAAGCGGGTGTTGCGATCGAACGATACCGTGTGACCTCAAGCCATGGAGGTGAGGTCAATCTCGACAGGCTGGATGCAGAGCTGAAGAAGGCTCGCTCGGTGCCCGATGAACTCGCTGGGCGTTTGGCGGAGCGTGCGGCACAACTTCGCTCCCGACGTC
>JBMFXL010000248.1:0-3282 GCA_049964275.1 Acidimicrobiales bacterium
GGGCTCACCTAATCATGCCTTACTGTCAACAACGTCCGTGGACGATACAGCTAGCCCTTGGTGCGAACTTCGTGTGGTCACGGGGTGCTTCTTTGACGTAATTGGTATCACGCGGAACAGACTGGAAGAATATGACGATGACCTCATTTCAACTCAGTGCAGAGCAGCGGGAGTTTAGGAAGGTGTTACGGGCGTTCGCGGAGGAGCGCGTCGCACCTCATGCTGCGTCGGTCGATCACGAAGCCCGTTTCCCATGGGAGTCTTTCCGTGCATGCGTCGAGATGGAACTCCCCGCACTCGGACTTCCCGAGACCTACGGAGGCGCCGGTGCGGACCATGTGACTCAGGCAATCATGGTCGAGGAGATGGCGCGCGTGTGTGCGTCGACGGCGCTGACGCTCCTGATCTCGAAGCTTGGCATGATCCCGGTGATCTACTGGGGATCCGAGGAGTTGAAGAAAAAGTACCTGCCTCGGATCGCGAAAGGGGAAGCACAAGCCTCCTACTGCTTGTCGGAACCGGATGCGGGATCCGATGTGGCGTCCATGACGACGCGGGCAGTGAGGGATGGATCGGACTGGATTATCACCGGCCGCAAGATGTGGATCACCAATGCCGGTATCTCCGACACGTATACCGTGTTCGCCAAGACCGCGCCTGAAGCGGGCCATCGTGGTATCTCGGCCTTCGTTGTGGAAGCGGATCGTGGAGTACAGGTGGTCAAGCTCGAGGACAAGCTCGGTGTCAAGGGATCTCCGACCGGCGAGATCGTGCTCGATGAGGTCAGAGTGCCAGGAGATGCCCTCATCGGCGAGGAGAATCGGGGCTTCTACATTGCGATGGGCACCCTCGACCGTTCTCGACCGATGATTGGTGCCCAGGCAGTCGGTATCGCTCAGGGAGCGCTCGATTATGCGAGCGCCTACGCCATGCAGCGTACGCAGTTCGGCAAGGCCGTAGGGGAGAACCAGGGGATTCAATTCATGGTTGCCGACATGGCGACGAAGATCGAGGCTGCGCGTGGACTCGTCTACCGCGCCTGTTCGCGCATAGACGACGATCCTGAAGGCGAACTCTCCGAGTTCGGCGCGATGGCGAAGTATTTTGCGAGCGATGTGGCGATGAGTGTGACCGTGGATGCGGTCCAACTCCTCGGTGGTTACGGCTATACCAAGGACTTTCCTCTCGAGCGAATGATGCGCGATGCCAAGATCACGCAGATCTATGAGGGAACCAACCAGATTCAACGTATGGTGGTCGGTCGACAAGTAATGTCGCGGCCCAAGGGGTAGGCAGGGGTCTTCGAGATGACAACAAGTGAGATTCAGCGCGTTGGCGTGGTGGGCTGCGGGCTCATGGGTTCGGGGATTGCCGAGGTAGCCGCACGAGCGGGCCTCGACGTAGCCGTCATCGAGTCCGATGCTGGTGCCATTGAGTCCGGCAGGTCGCGTATACGACGCTCGCTCGATCGGGCACTGCGCTCGAACAAGCTCTCGGAGGAGGCAGCATCGACGGCGTTCGAGCGCATCTCGTTCGATACCGACTTCGGAGCCCTCGAGGATCGCGACCTCGTGGTCGAAGCGGTCGTCGAGGCGGAACCGGTCAAGCTGGAGGTCTTCTCCTTGTTGGACAAGCACGTGCGTTCGTCCAATGCGATCCTGGCCTCGAATACTTCATCGATTCCGATCATGAAGCTTGCCATGGCGACGGAGCGACCAGAGTCCGTCATCGGCGTACACTTCTTCAACCCCGTCCCCGTCCTTCCCCTCGTAGAGCTCGTACGATCCCTTTTGACCTCGTCCGACGTGGAGGACAGGGCTGCACGTTTCGTTTCCGACCAGCTCTCCAAGCACGTGGTCCGTTCCAAGGATCGTGCCGGATTCATCGTCAATGCCCTGTTGATTCCCTACCTCCTGTCGGCGATTCGCATGCTGGAGTCGGGATTCGCCACGGCCGAGGACATCGACCGCGGCATGATCGAGGGTTGCGCGCACCCCATGGGTCCGCTCGCGCTCGCCGACCTGATCGGTCTCGATACGACCATCGCGGTCGCGCAATCCCTTTACGAGGAGTTCAAGGAACCGCTGTATGCGCCGCCGCCGCTCCTTTCGCGGATGTGTGAAGCCGGACTTCTTGGGCGGAAGAGCGGTCGAGGGTTTTACTCCTATAGCTGAGGTCACGCCTATTAGGCTGACGAAACATTGTGACTGACGGACCACGCCTTCGATTTGCTCCCTCTCCCACTGGATACTTCCATGTGGGTGGTGCGCGCACTGCGCTCTACAACTGGATCTACGCTCGTCAACACGGTGGCACGTTCATCCTCCGGATTGACGACACGGATCACGAGCGGAACCGGCCGGAATGGACCCAGGGTATCCAGGATGCGCTTCGGTGGCTCGAAATTTCATTCGACGAAGGTCCCTACTTCCAATCGCAGCGAACCGAGCGATATGCGGAAGTTGCAGAGGATCTCTTTAGGCAGGGAAAGGCCTATTACTGCGACTGCCCCCGTGAGGAGATCGATCGTCGCGCCAAGGAGCGGGGTGGACCACCAGGGTACGACGGATTCTGTCGCGATCGGGGACTTGCGCCGGGCGAGGGTCGCGCACTTCGCTTTCGAGTGCCGAGTGGGCAGGCAGTGGTTCACGACCTCGTCCGAGGCGACGTGGTGTTCGAGAACGAGACGATCGAGGACTTTATTCTCGTCAAGGGCAACGGAGCTGCGCTCTATGTGTTGGCGAACTTCGTCGACGACATCGACTATCGCATCACGCATGTGATGAGGGCTGAGGAGCATCTTCCGACGACTCCGAAGGCCGTACTGCTCTACCAGGCACTCTCCATCGAGCCTCCGGTATTTGCGCACCTGCCTGTGTTGGTCAACGAACGACGCGTCAAGCTCTCCAAGCGACGTGACCGAGTTGCCGTGGAAGACTTCGCGGCTGAGGGCTTTCTACCGGAGGCCATGTGCAACTACTTGGCACTTCTTGGGTGGAGTCCAGGTACGAATGAAGAGTTCTTCGATCGGGAGGAGCTCGTCCGGCGCTTCGATTTGACGCGCGTGAGCCACTCGCCCGCGTTCTTCGACGTAACGAAGATGACGCACTTCAACAAGCATTACCTCTCAGAACTCGATGACGCCCGATTTATCGAACTCGCGATGCCGTATCTCGCGACGCTTCCGGGTTTCATTGGAGATGACGCTCAGCGAGGAATCATCGAAGTGATGGCACCGCTCGTGCGAGCACGCATTGCCTTGCTGTCGGAGGTGAAGTCGAT
>JBMFXL010000249.1:0-3276 GCA_049964275.1 Acidimicrobiales bacterium
CTCGAGGCTTTCGAGTCCGCCTGCACCGTTGCCCATCCAGACTCCAGCACGCTCGGGATCGACGTTTAGTTCTCCAGCGTCCTCGAGGGCAAGCTCTGCGGCAGCCACTCCGTACTGATTGAACTTGTCGTGACGACGAAGGTCCTTCGCGGTCATCCAGCGCAGCGGATCGAAGTTCTCGATGCGACGAATACCGACCGGCGAGGGAGCAAAGAGCCCCCGCCAGAAGTCCTCCTTGCCGATCCCGACACATGAGACAGCACCGAGACCCACTACGGCAACTCGCCGAGGAGCCTTGATCCCGCCCTTTGGGTCGTTGGGATCCCAAGCGATGCGCATTAGAGCTTCCCGTAGATCAGTTCGAATGCGGCACCCACGGTTTCGACGCCTTCGAGTTCCCCTTCAGGGACGTTGACGCCGAACTCATCCTCGAGTGCCATGACGAGCTCAACCAAGTCAAGACTGTCGATGTCGAGGTCGCCGGCGAAGGTAGCCTCTTCAACGATCTTGTCTCCGTCGACGTGGAGTACCTTGACCGTGGTGTCCTTGAACTTGTCGAACGCTTCGTTACGATCCATTACTTTCCTTTCTGAGTGCAGCGGACTGCGTTAGCTTAAAGACGATGACGTGCTAGATCCCCATGGCAAGGCCACCGTCGACTGGGAGAACTACCCCTGTCACGTAGGCCGCACCCGGAGAGCTGAGGAACTTGACCGCCTCGGCGATTTCCTCAGGCGTACCGAGTCGACCTTGAGGAATTGCCTGGACGATACTATCGGTGCGCGAGGCTCCGGCAGCGTGGAGGATGTCGGTATCGACGGCACCTGGTGCCACCACGTTGACCGTGATTGACCGGCTCGCTACCTCACGAGCGAGCGATCGAGCGAGACCTACAATTCCGGCCTTGGATGCCGCGTAGTTCACCTGACCTGCGGAGCCCATGAACGCGACCACCGACGAAATGAATACGATCCGACCACTTCGGCTGCGGATCATACTAGGTAGCGCCCGTTTTGCCAGTCGATACGCCGAGGTAAGATTGGTATCGATCACCGAGGTGAAATCCTCCTCCGACATGCGGAGCAAGAGCGTGTCCTTGGTCATCCCGGCATTGGCCACGAGTACGTCTACCGGCCCGAACTTCGATTCGGCAGCAGAGAAAGCCTCCTGGACGGATTCAGGATCGCTGATCTCGCAATAGGTGGCGAACACGCCCTCGTCTTTCAGGACGGTTTCGTCAGCTGGCGAATTTCGATAGGTCAGCGTCACATGGAAGCCAGAGTCCCGAAGTGCGCGGACCACGGCGGCACCTATTCCCTTGGCTCCTGCGGTGACGAATGCGTGAGGAGTATGGACATCGCTCAATTGGTTGCACCACCCCAGCGCACGATCGAGGAGGCCCACGTCATTCCTGCTCCGAACCCACAGAAGAGGACGAGGTCACCCTTGTCGAGCTTGCCGCCATCGGCTGCCTGTGAAAGGGCGATCGGCACAGATCCTGACGAGGTATTACCCGTCTTGTCAAGGACGATCGCGGTGCGTTCCATGGGGATTCCAAGGCGCTCGTTCGCGGCTTCGATGATCCTGATATTGGCCTGGTGTGGCACGACGAGCTTGATGTCGTCGGGACCGACACCGGCTTGTGTCATGGCGTTGTTGGCGGAACTTACCATCGCTCTCACGGCGCGTTTGAAGACCTCTCGTCCCTCCATCTGAAGGAAGCCACCTCGGTCGCAGTACAAGATCCCCGCAGCTGAACCATCCACACCGAGATCCCAGCCAAGGAAGCGGTCCTCTTCCGACACCTCTAGCACGACTGCTCCTGCACCGTCGGCGAACAAAACTGCGGTCGCGCGGTCGTTCTGATCGGTGATTTGACTGAGCGTGTCAGACCCCACCACCAAGACTCGGCGATAGGTCGTGGCGATGAGGGACTTCGCGGCGACCAACGCGTAGACGAATCCTGCGCATGCCGCATTGACGTCCATTGCACCACCTGGGATCCCAATCGCGTCGGCCACCACCGCGGACGTGGCCGGAACCGTTTGGTCAGGAGTCGTGGTTGAGAGCACGAGGAAGTCGATGTCAGCTGGGGTGATCCCAGCAGATTTGATGGCTGAGAGGCCGGCCTCGATGGCGAGCTGGCCGGTGGTGCCGCCCATGCGACGCTCCCGGATTCCTGTTCGTTCGGTGATCCATTCGTCGCTGGTGTCGAGACGCGCCTCAAAATCGGCGTTGGTGACGACCTGTTCGGGGAGAAAGTGTCCCCACCCTGTGATAGCGGCCCCACGCATGAGCTAGTTCTCCTCGCTCCGAAGCCAAGCTATTGGCTGACCCATAATGACACGTTCTCCCTCTACGGCAATCATGTCTTGGAGCACTCCGGCGAATGGCGACCGTACGTCGTTCTCACCGATCCTGCCAATTGTGTCGCCGACGTTGATAGTGATCCGATCTGCGAGCGCTCCAGAGGTGTTCACCTTGGAGTTCGCCATTGTGAAAACCCCTGACGCAGGTGCTACGACGAGGCGCTCGGAAGAGTAGAACCGTTCACCATGGTGCGAGGTCGCCCAATCGTGAAAGGGACCCTCCGATGTGACGGCTTCGAGAAGGGTATCGAGGTCGTCAGGCTTCGCCACCGAGAGCACCTGGGTATCGGGCATGGCTCGCTTCATCAGACCTGCGAGTACTCCACCAGGCCCAACCTCGACGATGAGTCTTGGACGCTCCGCGTTGATGCGGGTGATCGTCTGTCGCCAGAGTACGGGTGAGCAGAGCTGCTTGAGGAGTAGTTCCGGCCAATCCTTCGCAGAGGAGTGCTCCTCGGCATCGACGTTCGCAACCACAGGAATGTCTGAGTCGTAGAACCGAGTCGACTTGAGCGCCTTGGAAAGCCTGGACTGCGCAGATTGAATCAGCGGCGTGTGGAACGCTCCCCGGACAGGGATCTTGACGACGCGCTTGATGCCGAACTCCTTGCCGAGCTCGACCGCCATGTCGATGGCATCGTTCAGACCTGCGATGACGGTCTGCCCCTCGGAGTTGTAGTTCGCGATGAAAAGATTCTCACCGATGTGCGCTTGGAGCGCCATGATCTGCTCGTCTGTTCCCCCGAGTAGCGCCGCCATCGCGCCTGGATTCTCTTCAGAGGCGATCTGCATGGCGTCGCCGCGCTCGCAGACGAGAGTCACTGCAGAGTCGAAGGTGATGGCACCTGAGCCGACGAGTGCCGAATACTCGCCGAGCGAGTGGCCAGCGCAAAGTTGGGGAAAGATC
>JBMFXL010000250.1:0-3270 GCA_049964275.1 Acidimicrobiales bacterium
GCGGTACTCGGCCCATGGACGAACTCCACCGGGCTCAATATCTTCACCGCTGCAGCGATCTGGAAACTGATCACACTCTCTCTCGTCCTCACCGCGAGCGTGATCTTCCCGACCCTCTCCTCCTCTGCGATCGTAAGGATCCTCGGATCAGGTACCGACGTGGGAGTAGTAGGAGGTGGAGCCATCCTCGCCCTCGGCAAGAGGAAAGCGAGTCCATCCCGCCAACCGAGCGAAGCGATATCTCGAGCAACTTGGCGCATGCCCGCGCTCGAACTCCTCGAGCGACCTAGGATCTCGACGTTCCAGCGAGCATCGCTGCTCATCGTTCGAGGGTATCTCGCGATCGCCGTGGGAATCGTGGTCGTCAAGGTGGCCCAAGTCGCCGCCGGCCACTAACTCGGGGCTTCACCCCTCAAGGAGTTGAAGGAGCGCCGCACGTGCCGACGCCTGGTGTTCGGCGTAAGCAGCGAGTGACCTCGACAGGGTTCCGATCCACTCTGGCATAGTCACTTCACTCCGCGAGATGGTGACTCCACGTACCACCGTGCGCACTTGGCACGACATCGAGCCTGTGCCCGCATTGGCCAGTTCGAACTCACGCTCAGGGAACCGAACCAGGAGCCTTCGCAGCTCGGGGGTCTTCTTGCCAAGTCGCGAGCCTCGCGTCTTCTTGAAGTCGGCTTCGACCATCGCTTCAGGCAACGCGGTGAGCAGCTTGTTCGAGAGCACACGTGCGAACAGATCGAGATCGTCGCTGTCCGCGGTCAACGAGGCGGCGAGACGATCCACGGGAAGCGGCTCAAGTTCATCCATAGACCACTATTCAATCACTAAGTGGCAACACCAACTGCGGCTTACTGATCACATGATCGTCGCGCATTGGCCTCACGGCAGTTCCCACGGAGAAGAACTCTGTAGTGTGACCTCCCCACTGATGGGGCAACGAAAGCAGTTGGACGCCAACGATTCCTTCCGCATGCAGGCCCTCTGCCTCTGCTTGCATCCGCGACATGGCAAGCTCACGAGCGTCGTAAAGTGCCTCGGTGTACTGGGGAATTTCGACGTTCTGGCCAATATTGAACATCGCTTGTCGCATACGTTGATGGGCGATGTGGTAGACACAGCTACCCATCACGAGTCCAAGCGGTGCGTAGCCGGCCTGGATGAGGGTCCAAAAGTCCTGACCGGAGAGATCGGACGTGAAGGGTCGACCGTTTGGCGTCCAATCGATCGACCGATCGTCTGCGCTCACCGCCGTACCTACCGCGATGAACTCCGCGATGTCCGCGCCAAATGCCTTGAACTCCACATCGAGCCTGACTGCAACGATGCCGTCCGCACCCAGGATCTCAGCCTCGGCCTCCATTCGCGTCATGGCGAGTTCTCGGGCGTGATACATCGCCTCAGTCAATTTGTCGAGTTCTTGGTTCTGGCTCCAACGACCGACCTGGATACCCACGTGATAGATGGAGGAGCCGAAGACAAGTCCAAGCGGTCGAAAGCCTGCCTCTCGCACCAACAGGAACTCATTCACGGAAAGATCGGAGGTGAACAGGGAGGTAGACTGCCCAGGCCGCATCTCTTCGAGCCGGTGGATGGCGTCCTCAGGTACGCCTGCATCCCTCGGGTTGATCGGCTCAGTGGTCACAGTCGTTCCTTTCGTTCCAAAATGAGAAGTGCTACTTGAGCGAGAGCATCATGATGGGATCGTCTCGTTTGGTAGGCGTTCCGGTTGCCCGAATCATGGTCCCAACCACGCGCGCCTCCGCCAGATGGTCTCGATGACCCTCAATCGGTGCATATTCGAAAACCGAGGTGTCGAATGACGAGATGATGGCTCCCTGGGCATGCTCCCGATCAAGATGTCGTTCGAGTCGCCTGCGGACGCCATGCCGAGCGGTCGATACCAGCTCGGAGTAACCGGTCATCTCCATATTCTGCGACCATATCGAGCCAGCCATCATCGTCGCGTAGTCATCGTGTCGAATCGCGAGCGACACCTCGACGACGATCCGAGACGGGGCGAACCCACCCTGGGAAAGCTTCTCGAGATCCACTCCCCCGAGATGGGTGGAGAACGGCGTCTTGCGCTCGCCTCGGCGCTTGGGGTCAGTGGCCTCCACCGCGGTCCCGAGCGCCATGAACTCCATCGCACCACCTTCGAATCGGCGCTGTGAGAGCACCACGCCGACGACCCCATCGGCATGAAGCGCCTCTGTCTCGGTCATCATCCTCCCAATGGCGATATGCCATCCGCGATTGAGGACATCCACATAGGGCTCGTAACCCTGCGCGACGGTCTGTCGGAGAGAATCAGCTAGGTACGTGGTCGCGGAGCCTGGGGCCATGGCCATGCCAAAACCCATGCCGTAGTAACCGCAGTTGGGCATCGCCGCTCCGGAGAGTGAAAGCACCACGACGCCGACCACTTCAGATACGGGCTGGAAGCCAACCGACTCGACGCCGGCGGCAGACGCTACCCCGAGCAGCGACGATGAAGTGCGAAGAGAGGCGGTGTGTGCGATGCGACGCTGAGCCGCAGGAGGAAGACCCTCACCGTTCCAGTCAGCCAATACCACCTCCGAAAGCGCATCGAGAACTCGCAACGCTCCTTGAGCCGCCAACCTATCAGAGTTGCGTCCCGAAGTTTCAACAAGACATCCAGCGCGCACTTCAGCTTCGTATCATTTATGACGACGCTCTAGTGGAGAGACAGGTACGCGGTGAGAGAGTTCGATACGGTCATCATTGGAGGCGGTGCCGCGGCTCTCGCGGCGCTGGAGGGCGCATTGAGACGTCGAAGCAACGTCTGCTTGATCAGCGACAGTCCACTTGGAGGCGACTGCACCTTCACGGGCTGTGTGCCATCGAAAACCCTCATCGAGGGTGTACGAGCAGGCAAGAGCTTCGAAGACTCCCTACGGCGCGCAGCCGAAGTAATCGACAGGATTTCGTCACTGGAGTCGGCAGACGTCCAGCGTGCGAAGGGTGCATCCATCATCGAAGGGAGAGCCTCATTCACCTCGCCCACTTCGCTTACCGTGGATGGCACCCAAATCTCTGCGTCACGGATCATTCTTGCAACGGGCTCCGAGCCGGCGATTCCCCCTATCGAGGGATTGACGGCCTCTGGGTATCTCACCAACGAGACCTTCTTCACTCCTCGAAGAGCTCCGGCCTCCCTCCTCGTCATTGGAGGCGGTGCGATCGGATGCGAACTCGGCACCGTCACCGCATCTGCAGGTATACGCACCATCGTGGTCGAAGCAG
>JBMFXL010000251.1:0-3253 GCA_049964275.1 Acidimicrobiales bacterium
CCTGACGGCCTGCTCGTGGTCCAAGGTCGTCGTAAGGATCTCATCAACTCCGGAGGGGAAAAGATCTTCCCGGGGCCGATCGAAGAACGTCTTCGATTGCTCGACGGGGTCGCTGACGCCGTGGTCGTACCGGTTCCCGATGAACGACTCGGAGAGGCGCTCGTCGCGGTGCTTCTTCCTACGGATCCTTCGCGCGCCCTCACACTCACAACCTCGTCGATCAAGGCATTCGTGAGAGAGATTCACCCCCCGTGGTATGCCCCTCGAGCGGTCTACGTTGCGTCGGAGGTACCGCGAACGAGCCTTGGCAAGGTGATCAAGGAGCGGGTCATCGAAATGCTCCCACAACTCACCTCGCTTGCCTAGTCAGTTCGCAACTACTCCACCATCGACCACTACGTTCTGACCCGTCATCCAAGATGACATCGATGACGCAAGGAAGAGCGCCGCATTCGCGATGTCTTGGGGCTCACCAAGCCGCTTGAGCGGAAAGGTTTGTGCGATGCTTTCCTCATGGCCCTCCCAGAGCGCACGCGCCATGTCGGTCTTGACGAGGCCCGGAGAGATTGCATTCACCCGCACGCGCGGACCGAGCTCCGGTGCAAGATTCTGGGTGAGGTGAAGCAATGCGGCTTTGGAAACTCCGTAGTAGGCAATTCCCGCGTCGGTCTTCATGCCCGCAATCGATGCGATATTGATCACGCTTCCTCGCGAGAGTGGATCGAGCTTCCAGTGCCTGTGCCACGCGGCCGCAGTCCAAAGCAGCGGTCCTCTCAGGTTGACCTCATGGATCTTGTCGGTCTGCTCGGGTGCGATATCGAGGAGGGAGCCGTAGTGGGGATTCGTTCCCGCATTGTTCACCAACACCTCGATATGACCGTAGTGATCAAGAATGTCCCCGATTACTCGATCCGGTGCTTGGGGATCCCCTGCATGGGCAGCGATGGCATGCACCTGGTCGTTGCCCGTCGTCTGACGAATCTCCTTGACGGCTTCGTCGAGGGCGTCTTGCTTCCTCGAACTCAGGTACACCACCGCACCTGCGTCAGCGAACGTCTTCGCGATCGCTTTCCCGATTCCCCGCGACGCACCGGTCACGAGCGACACATGGCCCTCTAGCGTTACTTCCATGTGCAAAGACTACGGCATCTCCTGGGGCGACGGCCGTCAGGGTCACCGGAGGCATCATTCATCCCCGCGGGGGCAACGATGAATCGCCTCGCCCACGCGTCGAGCCTTTACCTTCGTCAGCATGGAGGCAACCCGGTTGACTGGTGGGAGTGGGGAGAAGAAGCGTTCGCGGAGGCACAGCGTCGTGATGTGCCGCTCTTCCTCTCCATTGGCTACTCGTCCTGCCACTGGTGCCACGTGATGGAACGCGAATCTTTCGAGAACGATGCAATCGCAAGGCGACTCAACCAAGTCTGCGTCCCGATCAAGGTCGACCGGGAGGAGCGGCCCGACATCGACGCCATGTACATGGAGGCGGTCACGGCGTCAACGGGTTCAGGTGGTTGGCCCATGACGATCTTCGCAACGCCCTACGGGCGACCGTTTTTTGCGGGGACCTACTTTCCCCCAAGCCCCCACTCTGGCATGACCGGTTTCGATCAACTGATCAATGCCGTGGACGATGCTTGGCGACACCGGCGTGAGGAGATCGAACACGAGGCCGCACAGCTTGCAGACGCCATTGCTCGACGCACCGTACTCCCTCGCTCGAACGTGAAATCCGAGGACATCGACACTAACGCGCTGTTGAAAGAGACCGGGACCGACCTGCTTCGTCGCATCGACCCGGAGTGGGGAGGCTTTGGGAACGCTCCGAAATTTCCCCAGCCATACCTCATCGAGGCACTCATGACGCTCTGGCAACTCACCTCGGAGGAGCGTTACCTCACCGCAGCGACCGCCGCGCTCGACGCAATGGCGCGGGGAGGCATCTTCGATCATGTCGAAGGAGGATTCGCACGCTACTCGACCGACCGATTCTGGATCGTCCCGCACTTCGAAAAGATGCTGTATGATCAGTCAGGTCTCCTGCGCACCTATGCGGCTGCCTTCGCCATCAGTGGGAACGACGACTTCGTCTACGTGGCTGAGCGAATCGTGGCCTACGTCGAATCCACCCTCCGGCAGCCCGATGGATCATACGGCGCCTCGCAGGACGCAGATTCCGATCAAGAAGAAGGTGCCTACTACGTCTTTCGCATCGAGGAGATCACCGAGGCGCTCGGTCCAGAAGCGGAGGATGTGATTTCGACCTACGGTGTCACGAAATCGGGCAACTTCGAGGGGCGCAACATCCTTCATCGCTCTCGCGACGGATCGATCCGACCTCACGAGCGCTCGCTCGCTCGGTCACTCGAACGACTTGCATCCCTCCGAAAGACCCGCAACGCCCCAGCTGTTGACCCGAAATCGGTATGTGAGTGGACCGCCGACTACCTCGGCGCCCTCTATCGCTCCGCAGGGCTCCTTCGCAGGCCAGAGTGGCTCACCATCGCCAACGAAGGCCTCGATCGCCTCCTCCACACCCACCTCGATGAAAGCCTGCATGTGTCCAGGCTTCCTTTCTCACATGACGGGGTCGGCACCGCAGGAGATGCATTTGCCCTCGTAGGCGCGCTGCTCGACGCGTATGAGGCAACCGGCATGGCCAGCCATGCCCTTCGTGCGCGCAGTATCGCACGCCTTGCGATCGACGAGTATCTCGATTCGTTGGACGGTGGACTCTTCACCGGAAAGCCTGACCCTACTGGCACGGTCATCAGGATCAAGGACGTCTACGATGGCGCAGGTGCCTCAGTCAACGCACGCGCATGCGCGGTGCTCCTACGGCTAGGGACCCTGTTCGACGACGCCTTGCTCCTCGAGGTTGCTCACGGGATCCTCTCATATGTGCGTGAGGGCCTGACCTCCCAGCCTGGAGCATTTGCCTCCCTCGCGCTCTCCCAAGCCTTTTCACAGCAGGGCCTTCGCGAGCTGGTGATCCCAGGTATGGATGCGCCGGAGTTGGCGTCACTCGCCCGGAGGAGCTTCCTTCCAGATGTAGTCTTGGCGACGGGAGAACGCCTTCCAGGTGGTCTATTCGATGATCGAGTCGATGGGGTGGCATACCTGTGTCGTCGTCGTAGCTGCGACGTACCAACGAGCGACGTCGACATGCTCGCGACACAGCTCGGTATCCGGGTTCCTCAGCGTCCGATGCAGGGCCACCTCGATTCGTAAGGACTACGTTGAACTATCTCGG
>JBMFXL010000252.1:0-3238 GCA_049964275.1 Acidimicrobiales bacterium
CCGAGCCACTGAGGGAAGATGGTGACGCAGAACTCGGAGACGTGGTCGAGGACCGTACGGCCGAGTCTCCATTCGACCATGCGGCGACCCAACTGTTGCCCCTCGAGATCTCCAAGCTGCTCGCCCCGCTCGATGAAAGGGAGCGTGAAATCCTCAAGCTCCGATTCGGACTCGATCGCGGTGAGCCTCGCACCCTTGAAGAAGTCGGTGAGTATTTCAACCTGACGCGTGAGCGAATTCGTCAGATCGAGGCTCGTGCGATGTCGAAGCTGCGCCACCCATCGTCGGACACTGGTGCACGCGACCTGCTAAGCGTGTAGGGACTTTTGAACTTCTCGTAACGCTCGCGGCCATGCGAGCGACCTCTCCTCGTGATGATCACCACAATCGAGAAGTGATCTGAATGCAAGCCATGCAAACGAGGAGAGTTTATGATAGTCAAGCTGTTGAAGGCAAAGGCGATTTTTGCAGCGTTCGCCTCAGTGTCCGTCACGGGTACCGCTGCCGCAGCAGCGACTGGTGCCTTGCCAACTCCGATCCAGCACGCGTTCTCGACCGTCGCGGCAAAGGTCGGGGTCGATATCCCATCAGACGCGCCTACGGTTCCGGTCGTTGACGTCCCATCGGCGACCTCGGCTACCACGGAGACTACCATCGCGACACCCCCGACGACCACGGTGACGACCATTGCGCCGCCCACCACCATCGCGACACCCCCGACGACCACGGTGACGACCATTGCGCCACCCACGACAATTGGCACGCCCCCGTGTGTCACCAAGTCAACGCCTACCGGTGACCAAGAGATCTCTTGCGACGTCAGCAAGGACGCTCCAGGCGACTCGAGCGGCGGGGAAGATCACTCGTCCACGAGTACCACCGGCGCAAGTTCGGTTGATACGGAAACCCCCGACCCCACAGGTTCTAATACATGGACGAGCGGAAGTGTCGATAATGGAGGTAGTACAACCTCCACTACCGCAGTGCAAACGGGTGGCGACAACTCTGGCCAAGGTAGTGACAACTAGCCGTTGGTAAGAATGGATCGAGCGTGACATCTACCCACTCAGCCGCAAAGGCGCAAAAGTAGTGAGCCAATTCGGCACTACGGAGCCGCACTTCGGAGAGATTGGTTTCGCGGAGTTGCTCGACCGCTCGAGGTCGGGCGACTCCGTTGCGCTCGGCCAGCTATGGGAGCGTTATAACCCCCAATTGATCGCGTTCTTACGATCCCTTGGAATGTCGGAAGCGGACGATATCGCTTCTGAGACCTGGATCTCCGTAGCTCGTGCGCTCAAGACCTTCGATGGACGTGAACGGAATTTTCGAATGTTACTTTTTCATATTGCGCGCAGACGAGTGACCGACCATCTCCGCAAGTTCTACCGGGATCGTTCCGTAGCGACGGGGGATGAACCGTTTACCCGACTCCCTAGCTCGACGACGGTCACGATTGGTGAAGGGAGCGTTGACGACGCGCTTGAGCTGCTGAGAATGATTCCTGGAGCACAGGCAGAGGTCATCGCGCTTCGTATCCTTGCTGATCTTGATGTCGGAGAGGTTGCCGAGATCGTGGGTAGGAGCGAAGGATCGGTTCGGGTGTTGTGTCACCGGGGACTCAACAAGTTGAATGAGATCCTAAGTGCCCGGCAAGACGCCGCATCGCAGCAGGCGGTACGTGGTCAGGCGAATGAGTTCCAGCTCTCAGCTGGACCCTCCGCCCGGGGAGGCGATTGTGGATGATGGATGATGTAGAGCGCGTTCTTGACGTCAACGAATATGAAAGCGAATGGCTGTTCCGTGCGTTGCGGGAGCAACGTGATGAAGGTCGTCCGATCCAGTCGAGCGAGCCTCTGGGGGTGGTGGCGGGTGCACTTTCCCCGCTTATCGACCTTCGTGACACCTCCCCAAGCGCACCCGTACCTTCATTACTCGCGGCGATGCGCGAAGAGCTGGTTGGGGGTGCGGAGGTCGTCGACTTCCCAAGGACCCATGAGAGGTTGCGACGGTTCTCCGCTCGATCGACGATCGCTGCCGCAGCGTTCGTAGTCGTTTCGGCTTCTGCGGCAGCGGCCGCTACCGGTTCGCTACCGCGTCCCGTGCAACATCTGGTCGCTCGAACGGTATCAGCAACGATTGGACTTTCCATCCCTGATCCCGAAACGACGACTACCATCCCTCCCACGACGACGATTCCCCCCACCACGACGGCCCCACCGACGACCCAACCTGCCATCACGACCCCGACGAGCATTGGTGGCGAAGTTGGCTCCGGAACGAGTTCGGATTCGTTGTCCACTCCTTCCACTGAATCGTCGCCTTCAACCACCTCTTCGGGCTCGCTCGATGGTGGTGGGGGTGAGTCACCATCGACCACCGTATCGACGAATGACAGCACCTCATCCACGCCAACCACCACACAGAGCGATGGATCCACAGACGGCAGTCCGAGCAGTTCGGGCGGTGATCACTAGTCGCGCAGCTCGTGTTGCCCAGATTCTGCCGCACCTTCATCGACACGACGTAGGTTCGATATCTCATGGCGGTGCGCGTGTCGACGACGCGGTCGATTGTTGCAGCGGCAACTGCTTGGTTTCCAAAGATCCCGCCCCAAACGGAGAACGTGAGATGCGACGTAAGGATCAACGACAGGTGCTCATGGCGGGAGGAGACCAGCTTGGAGAAGAGGTTGGTTGCACCTTGGTCAAAGGGGAGATACCCAAACTCGTCGATGGTGAGCAGACCATGGTGACGAATCCCTGTGATCTCTTGGGGCAGCCTCCCATCTCGATGGGCATGCGCGCATCTCGTCACCCGTGGCCGGGCCTCGAAAACTAAGCCACTAACTCGGCGAGCCGTTGCTGGTTCTTGAACTTCCAGGGCTCTGCGAGCTGCACGGGGGTGAGCTGGGGATATACCCAGATGACGTCCGATTCTGTGGAGTCGAAAGGCGGCCAGAATCTCATTTTAGATTAGAGTGTCGTCCATGAAAAGGTTGTTCTTTCTTGCTGTGCTCGCCGCTCTCGTTGCTGTTGCGGCGAAGAAGCTTCGCGAAACCGCGTCTTAGTAATCAAGGGTTCGCCTTGGCGTGCTTTCGGGCTCGCCGAAGCGTCTCCGCAGTCACGA
This sequence comes from Acidimicrobiales bacterium, assembly GCA_049964275.1. Taxonomy (GTDB): domain Bacteria; phylum Actinomycetota; class Acidimicrobiia; order Acidimicrobiales; family Acidimicrobiaceae; genus JAJYZP01. The sequence continues at coordinate 3,127 of JBMFXL010000252.1, forward strand.
CTGCCCCGGTCACGCCGAGCACTGCGGATGCGGTGGCCACGGTAATAGCCTTCTTGCTGCGCTTTGATTTCTTAAGTCTTGTGGTGCGCGAGAACTCGAGGATCGGCCATCC
>JBMFXL010000253.1:0-3214 GCA_049964275.1 Acidimicrobiales bacterium
GGATGTGGTGAATCTTCTCCGGCGTGGACAGCTGCACTTTGGCTTCTTCGTGTCGCTCGCGGAGCTCGACTCCGACATCCAGGCGAGTGTTTCGGCGCTCTTCCCTGGTGCCGATGGGAACCAACCCTCGCTCTTCGACGACGTCCCGGTCGCGAGTTAGCGCGCAACCGTCAACGTGCATCTTTTATGCACGGGGTGCAAGTAACATGCTTCTGTGACTCTCCGACGAACCGCGCTCTTCGAACGCCACCAACAGTTGTCAGCCAAGCTCACTGATTTTGGGGGATGGGAGATGCCGCTTTCGTATCCGTCGGGCACGATCGCTGAGCACATGGCCTGCCGTGAGCATGCCGCGGTGTTCGACGTGTCCCATCTCGGTACCGTGGTCGTCTCGGGGCAAGGCTCATTCGATCGTATCCAAAGCGCACTTACCAATGACCTCCGGAAGATTGGTCCAGGTAGGGCCCAATACACCCACCTCGTCGATCCTGAGACCGCAGGCGTGATCGACGACATCATCGTGTGGTGGGTGAGTGACGAGGTATTCCACGTGATGCCGAATGCGTCCAACACCTCGAACGTCGTGGCCGCAGTCGGAGGAGAGGACATCACCTCTTCTCGGGTGGTACTCGCACTCCAGGGACCCGCGGCGGTGGAGATTGCCGGGCACCTCGATCCGACAATCGACGAGATGAAGCGCTTCAGGGTTGCGCCGTTTTCTTTCGAGGGTCGAGATGGCTTTGTTGCCACCACTGGGTACACAGGAGAACTTGGGGTCGAGTTCTCCGTCCCGAATGAGATCGCTCCCGCACTTTTCGACGCCATCATTGCACTAGGTGCCACTCCCGCAGGCCTTGGGGCACGGGATACGCTCAGGCTTGAGGCGGCGCTTCCGCTTCATGGTCATGAGCTCTCCGATGAGATCACGCCGTATGAGGCAGGACTTTCATGGGTAGTGGCGCTCGACAAGCCAGCGTTTCGAGGACGGGACGCCCTGGTCCGAGCGGCAGAGGATGACACACGGCGTCGGCTCATAGGACTCCGAGGCACGACTCGCCAGCCGTTCCGGGCCGAATCGGAGATTACTTCCCTCGAAGGAGAAGCACTCGGAGTCGTCACATCTGGAAACTTCTCGCCACTTCTTGGGTGTGGTATCGCGCTCGGGCTCGTCGACCGCGCAGTGCCCCTTGGGAGCGAGGTCTCCGTGATACAGCGCGGACGGACGACCTCCGCGACCGTGTGCGAACTTCCCTTCGTATCCAAGCGTTATTGATCGACTCTCGAAAGGAGTGTGTGGGCCTCGATGCCTACGTTTATTCCCCATACCGATGAAGAGACCCGAGGAATGCTCGAGGACCTTGGTGTCGATGACCTAGATGGCGTCTTCGACACCATTCCGCATTCCCTCCGCCTCGGACGCGCCCTCGACCTACCAGACGGTATGTCCGAGTTCGACGTCGTCGAAGAGATGGAGTCACTTGCCAACAAGAATGGCGTTGGCGGCAGGCTCCTCCTGTCCTTTGCTGGTGGTGGAGCCTACGACCATGACATACCCGCCGCAGTCCGTGCGCTTGGGAACCGATCGGAGTTCGTGACGGCGTATACGCCCTACCAGCCCGAGGTGGCGCAAGGCGTGCTCGAGGCACTCTTTGAGTTCCAGACCCTCATCGCGCGTCTTTCTGGTCTGGAGGTCGCCAATGCGTCGCTCTACGACGGTGCGACGGCGCTGGTCGAGGCGGTGAACCTCGCGTGTGCCGCGACAGGAAGGCGAAGAATCCTCGTCTCCGAAGCCATCAACCCCCATTACCTCGAGACCGTTGCCACCTTCGCGAAGGGAACCGGCGTGATCATCGAGGGCTTTGGGCTGACCGATGGGCTCACGAGCGCGTCGATGCTCGAGGATGCTCAGCTCGGCGATGACGTCGCCGCGGTCATCATCTCCAACCCCAACTTCTTCGGCGCCTATGAAGACGTCGCGAACCTTGCCGCACGTGCGAAGGTCGCTGGCGCACTTCTTATCCAGATCTACGATCCCGTAAGCGTGTCCCTCCTTGCCTCGCCGGGAGCACTCGGTGCCGATGTCGCGGTCGCTGAAGGCCAGCCACTTGGCATTCCATTGTCGTTCGGCGGCCCCTATCTGGGTCTCTTCTCCGTCAACGCAAACTACACCCGGCTCGTTCCTGGCCGCCTCGTCGGCACCACCCGTGACGCATCGGGTCGGCTCGGATACGTCACGACGCTCCGTACGAGGGAGCAGGACATCCGTCGTGAGAAAGCGTCCTCGAACGTGTGCACGAATCAGACGCTCATGGCGGTGCAGTCGACGATCTATATGTCCTGGATTGGCAAGGAGGGATTTCGCGAACTTGGCGCCACCTGTGTCTCTCGTGCACACTCCCTTGCTGAACAGCTCTGCGCGATCGAGGGTGTCTCGCTTTTGACGCCTGAATTCTTCAGAGAGTTCACGGTTTCACTACCCGTGAGCGCGGTCGCGCTGCGGGAGCGTCTGGTCGAGGAGGGCTACTTGGCAGGCGTGCTGCCAAGTGTGGCTCAGTCGGACGCAATTGGAGGTGAGGCGTTGATCTTGACGGCCACAGAGCGTCGGAGCGAAGCGGAGATCACCCGTTTCGTCGCGGCGTTCGCTGAGGCAGTCCGCGCGCTTTCGTCGGTAGGAGGACGTTGAGATGACGGATGCAAAGCGATTTCAGACTCCAGGCGGCGGAGTCGCACGCTCGGCCCCACTGCTCGGAGATGCTACCGAGCCCACGATCTTCGAGCTCTCGACGAAAGGTCGTCGCGCGAGCGCAATCCGAGGCGGTGCGGTCGACCCTGAGACGGTGGCCGGCTTTTTGCCGCCCTCTCAGCGGCGCGAGTCAGCACTTGAGCTCCCAGAGGTATCCGAACGGGATCTCGTAGGTCACTACACGCGCCTATCGTCCCGACAGTACTCGGTGGACCTCGGTGCGTACCCGCTCGGCTCCTGCACGATGAAGTACAACCCAAAGCTCGCCGACCAGGTCGCTCAGATTCCCGGACTTAGCCAGATCCATCCACAGAGTCCCGACTCCGCGATCCAGGGTTGGCTCGAGCTGCTTTGCCAGCTCGAAGAGGTGATCTGTGAGATCACCGGCATGGCGGCAGCGACGACTCAGCCATCTGCCGGTGCGGCAGGGGAACTCACCGGGCTCCTTATGATGCGCGCCTACCACGAAGC
>JBMFXL010000254.1:0-3214 GCA_049964275.1 Acidimicrobiales bacterium
CTGTACAGCCTCGGTGATCAGCCCCAGGGGTGTGCCGGGCACGAGGACGATGGCAGCTGAGATCGCCATGAGCGCTCCGTATCCGAGGTAGAAGCCCTTGGCCTGATGTACCGGTCGATGAAGAGAGTGATTGACACCTGTGACATCTGCTCCTGCGTAGGCGGTCGAAAGACCGACCGCAGCAGCGCCGATGATGCTTGCGTCGAGAAGCGCGATTGCGAAGAGCACGCCTGCGAGACGTGACACATGATGCGCAAGTCCTTGGGCCACACCAATGGCATTCGTGAAGTGCCCGTGACCGGTGCCGTGTATGAAGGTCGCAGCGGAGAACCCGATGATGGCGGCGGCACCCACGATGACGATTCCGATGCCAATCCAAAGGTCGATTCGCTCGTAACGGATGTAAGCAGGCGTGATGCGCTTGTCGATGACATAGGACTGCTGGAAGAACAGCTGCCACGGCGCAATCGTGGTGCCGACGATGCCGATGATGAGGAGCATCACAGTCGAGAGTGGTGCACCATGAGGCAGGCTTGGCACCACGAGACCCTTGGCCATATTCGTGAACGAAGGATGCACCATAAGGTAGAGGGGCACGAGCACGAATGACGCAGCGACGAGGGTTAGGCAGACGCGTTCGAATCGCCGGAAGCTCCCCGTTGCGGCGGCACCCACGATCGCGAGGGTTGCGAGGATGACCGACGGAATCTTCGGCAGGCCGAGATAGCCGGTAGCAAGGGTGATCCCGATGAACTCGGTCACGATGGTCAACGCGTTCAGGAGGAAGAGATCGATCACACTGAAGGCGCCCCAGAACTTCCCGAATCGCTCGAGAATGAGACGTGCGTGTCCGACCCCTGTCACCGCACCAAGGCGAAGCACCATTTCTTGGTTTACATACAGCACCGGTATGAGCAGCGGAAGGGTCCAGAGCAAATGCGTCCCGAAGTTCTGACCGGCCTGCGTGTAGGTGCTGAAGGCTCCTGCATCGTTGTCTCCGACCATGACGATGAGTCCCGGACCGACGATGGCGAGAAGAATACGGAGCTTCGCACTAAGTGTGGTCGGTTCTGAGGCATTCTGGCGAATGGTTCCGAACGCGCCGGAGATGTCGCCGACGTGTGCGCTGTCGAGGACGGCTGCATGGTTGTCACGGTGACCTGTCTCGTGAACGCGATTAGATTGGCGGGTGCGCGTCGTTTGAGTTGCAGGCCCGTGGGCAAGGCGAGGTGTGCTGGTCATGGCAGACTCCTTCGTCGATTGATCGGTAAGGGACGTGTGGAATTCCATGGCGGATTCCCAGCTCAAATGGGTGTGGAATGAAGGATTCTGCCGTGGACGTGCTCCGACGGACGCGACGAAAACCAGTGGTGGGCGCTTGCCCGGTGGCTTCCTAGCTCAGCGAGGACGCGAGCGCGGTCGTGCGGAGCCAGGAACTACTAGGGGGTTCAGTACGCATCAGTAGTTCACCTCCAAGGACGGTCGCGGTTTCGCAAGCGAATATATCACTACAGCGATCTTCGTGCGGCCATGGCCCGTGACCGAGGTCGCAACGGATCGATTCTCTATGAGGTCGCATTACGCGTGCGTCCGAGGCGCGCTCGTCGAGGCTTGGTGGCGGACTGGAAGCGAATAGGAGCCCAGCTCCATCGGCGAATCGCGATGAACGATGCGATGAGACTCCACCCTGCGAGCCATTCGAGATCGGACCAGGCCCATCCCGATACGCCAGGACGTACATCGAATGGTGCACCAATGGCCAAAAGCATGTGCCGAATGGGGAAGTATGACGAGATAGTGGCGAGCGTTGAGTGTTGGCCGAGTGGGAACCACAGCCCTGAAAGGAATAGGAGGACGAAGAAGATGATGTTGACGAGTGGCCCGGCCGCCTCTTGATTGGGAATCAATGTGCTCACCGCCACTCCGAGGGTGCTGAAGGAGATCACGCCCACCACGAAGGCGAGCGCTAGAGCGGCGACGTTGTGGGGAAGCTGTACGCCGTAGTGCACTCTCTCGATCACCAAGACGACCACGGTTTGGAGAAGCGAAATGACGAGCGCGTTGAGACCGATCGCGCTGATCATCGCCCAGGCGGGGAGGGGAGAGAGACGAATGCGCTTGAATAACCCTGTTTCCCTCCGTGCAACGATCGAAAGTGACAGTGCGTTAAAACACGTCGACATCACGCCGTAGGCGACGAAGCCGGGAACGTAGTACTGAATGAGCTGCTGGCCACCGATTGCCGCACTGGTGCCGTGCGCATTGCTCGCAACCAAGAGGAGAAAGACGACCGAGAATCCTACGGTGAAGAGCGCGGCAAATGGGTTGAGCCAGAAGTTGAGCTGTTCGTAGTAGACCTGTCGAAGCAGTATGACGCCCGCTCGCCGTGGCATTGGAGTCGAGCGGGTCGAAGGGGTCACGAGGTCATCTCCGGAGAGTGATCGCGCGCGCTCGAGCCACGAGTGAGTTCCAGATAGATGTCCTCGAGGCTGCGCCGGAGCGCCTCGAGACCCGCGAGGGGTACCTCATATTCGATAGCCCAAGCGGTCAAGGTCGCCAGATCGGCAACGGCGTTGGCGCTTCGGATTTCGAGATAGTCACCGTTCCTCGTGAACCCTGGCACGGGGAGCTGTGACTCGGAGAGTCCGGGGGGAGGTGTGAAACGGATGAGCACCTCGTCTCGAAGTCGACCCCCAAGTCGCGAGGTCTGATCGACCGCGACGATCGTCCCGTTGGCGATCACTGCGACGCGATCCGCGAGCGCATCAGCCTCGTCCATGTAGTGGGTCGTGAGCAGTACGGTCATGCCATCGTGCGCGAGGTCACGGATCAGGGACCAGGCCGCTCGACGGGCATTTGGGTCGAAACCGGTAGTCGGTTCGTCGAGGAAGAGGAGATCTGGGTCTCCTATGACACCGAGCCCGAGATCCAATCGGCGCTGCTGTCCGCCAGAGAGCTTGCGTATCCGGACGTTGGCCTTGTCCTCGAGTCCGACGAGGCGCAGGACCTCGTCTACCGGTCGGGGGTGGGGATAGTAGCCCGCGCTTCGCTCGAGTGCCTGACGTACGTTGAGGAATGGTTCGACCGCGAGTTCCTGAAGGACCACCCCTATCCGCTGGTGTAGTGCGAGGCTGGTGGATCGATCGGAGGGATCGAATCCGAGTACCTCGACGGTTCCCATGTCACGCGACCGGAAGCCTTCGAGTATCTCAAG
>JBMFXL010000255.1:0-3194 GCA_049964275.1 Acidimicrobiales bacterium
CCAGGAGCCGATGCCGTGGTTATGGTGGAGGACACCGACGGGCGCGACGCTCCCGACGCAGAGTCGGTCGCGATCTATGTCAGTAGCTCGCTCGGTGCCAACATCCGCCGATCGGGAAGCGATCTCTCCCATGGGAATGAACTCTTCCCCCCTGGGGTCACCATCACCCCGTCGATGATTGGTTCGCTTGCCTCAGTGGGTCTCCGAAACGTGCCGGTCTACCCTCGCCCGAGGGTCGGAGTCATCTCCACCGGTGACGAACTTGTCGAGGAAGGACCGCTTGGCCCTGGGAAGATCCGTGACTCCAACCGACCTTCTCTACTCGCGACCCTCTCGGTCTTCGGGGTCGAAGCGGTTGACCTCGGGCTCGTGAGAGACGACCGAGACGCACTGGCCGAGGCTTTTACCCACGCCGCCGCGACCTGCGATGCGGTGCTGACCTCAGGTGGCGTGAGCGTCGGGGACTTCGATCTCACCAAGGTGGTCCTTGATCAGCTCTCTCGTGGCACCATGCATTGGATGCAGATCGCCATTCGACCGGCCAAGCCCTTCGCCTTCGGGCTAATCGATGGCACGCCACTCTTTGGACTTCCCGGCAATCCAGTGAGCGCTCTCGTGAGCTTCGAACTGCTCGCTGCGCCCGCGTTGCGAAAGATGATGGGCCGCACCACGCTCCAACGCGAACTCGTACTCGCCCGAGCTCAGGATCGCTTCGACGACTCCCCTGACGGACGTACGCAGTATTCTCGGGCCATTGCGAGCACCGAGTCTGGTGAGTTTGTCGTGCGCTCCGCTGGTGGTCAGTCATCGCATATGCTCTCCGCGATGGCACAGTCAAACTGCCTCGTGGTCGTGCCACCAGGTCAATCAGCCGCTCCAGGTGAGAATGTCTCAATCCTTCCCCTTGCGAACTTCGCGCTCGCCTGAGCGCGCTCTGCCTGCTGTCACCGTTTCTGCGGAGCTGACCTAGGCTTGAGTGGGTGACCGGTTCACCACGACCCTTGGTCGACAACTTCAATCGACGAGTCCGAGATCTCCGCATCTCGGTTACGGATCGTTGCAACTTCCGCTGCACCTACTGTATGCCAGAGAAGGGCCTCGCCTGGCTTCCCCGACCGGAGGTGCTCACCTTCGAGGAGATCACGCGATTCGCCACCGTCTGCGCCTCTACCTTTGGGGTCAACTCGCTGCGGCTCACCGGTGGGGAGCCAACCGTGAGGGCGAACCTCCCCGACCTGGTCGCCTCGCTCGCTCAGATCCGTGATGCCGAGACCGGAGAGCCTATCGACCTCGCGATGACCACCAACGGCGCGACCCTGCGAAAACTCGCACCGGAGTTGAGAGAGGCAGGCCTTCGACGGATCAATATCTCGCTTGATACCTTGGACCACGAACGATTCATCGCACTCACGCGTCGCGACCAACTCACCCAAGTACTCGACGGCATCGAGGCAGCGATCGAGGCCGGATTCCACCCGATCAAGCTCAATGCGGTCGCCATGCGAGGGGTCAATGACGACGAGCTCGTCGATCTGGCTGCCTATGCACGAGATCGTGGCTTGGTCCTTCGGCTCATCGAGTACATGCCCCTCGATGCGGACGGCAACTGGTCCGACGTGCAGGTGCTGACCGCGGATGAGATCGTGGCCAAGATCACCTCCCGCTTCCCTGCCACCGAGATCTCGAGGACCACCGATCCTGCGACACGCTACGTTTACGAGGACGGCAAGGGTGAGTTAGGCGTCATCGCTTCGGTCACCAAGGCATTCTGCGATACCTGTGATCGCATACGCCTCACCGCGGACGGGAAGATCCGAACCTGCCTCTTCGCGCTCGACGAGCACGACGTCAAAGCGCTCATGCGCTCGGGGGCCGACGACACTGCGCTTGCAGCTGCCATCGAGCGAGCGGTCGGAACTAAGTGGGCTGGGCACTCGATCTCGAACGTGAACTTCATTCGCCCGAACCGGTCCATGAGCCAAATAGGCGGCTGAGTCCGAACTCGTCGGAACCCGAACGCATCTGACCTAACATAGAGGTATGGCAGACACGGGTCTTACCCACCTCGATCCCCTAGGGCGAGCACGAATGGTCGACGTCACTCCCAAGGAGCCGACGCATCGTCGCGCGCTTGCACGGTGCCGAGTCTTCATGGCGCCCGAGACCACCGCCAAGGTGGCGAGCAATGCCATCACCAAGGGGGACGTGCTCGGTGCTGCCCGAATTGCGGGCATCCAAGCCGCCAAGCGCACCGCAGAGCTCATCCCACTCTGCCACCCACTTCTCGTAGGCTCGGTCTACGTCAACTTCACCATCGGCGACGACTTCGTCCAGGTGGAGTCCCAGGTCGAAACGATCGACCGTACGGGGGTGGAGATGGAAGCCATGACGGCATGTTCCGTGGCGGCGCTCACCATCTACGACATGTGCAAGTCCTTCGATCGCGGTATGACAATAGGCGAACTCGCGCTGTGGGAGAAGGTCGGCGGTCGTTCAGGTCTCTGGCGTCGTCCGGGTTTTGAGGACGCGGCCGACCAAGGGTTCTAGCAACCTGAACGATTGCCCCGAAGAGCGCGCAAAGCTCCACCGGTCGTGTTACCCTCTGTAATTACGGGGATGTAACTATGGGATCAAAGCTCGCTCTTCTACTTATCGCGTTCATCTGGATCGCGCTCGCGGCCGTGCCAATCATGGCTCGCTGGAACGACGCCAAAGCAGTGTCCTCAGTCGGACGTTTTCGAAACCAGCTCTTCGTACTCGGGCGACAGTGTCACACCATGAACCTCAATATCTCTATCACGCTCCAATCCGCGACCGTCACTCACTATCACGAGGTGCCCTCCGGAAAACTCTCCCGCCGCGCGATCGCGCGAAGGCGTCGGACCCTCCTCAGTCTCGTAACTCTGACTTTCCTCTCTCTCGCCGCAGTACCCTTCGCTGGGCTACTCGCGACTGGCACCGTCGTGGCCACCCTCTTCGCCACCGGTGCCTACATCGCGCTGCTCGTATCGACCAATCCACGCCGTCGACACGCCCTTCCCGCGGAGCGATACGCGCGCGAGAGTGCACTGCCGCCGCATGGTGCGTACACCGGACAGTTGACGGCATCTCACCGCTAGACTTCCACTGTTCAAAGCCTCGGGGGTGTAGCTCAGCTGGTAGAGCGCTACGTTCGCAACGTAGAAGTCGGCGGT
>JBMFXL010000256.1:0-3177 GCA_049964275.1 Acidimicrobiales bacterium
AGGATCGGCATCGTCGATGCGGAGGTGCTGGGCCTCTACCGCGCGTGGGAACGTTGGGCTGCGGACGTCTCGGAGACCCACTCGACATATCCCGCACTGCTTCGATTTCGGTCACCGAATGCGTACAACTCTTGGGTCGTGGCGCTCTTGGCAGTGATGGATTCGGCCGCGATGTACCAATCCATTGCGCCAAGCCAGGCACCTCTTGAGAGTCGACTGGCGCTACGCATGGGATTCGAGTGTCTTCGCACCATCGCGACGACACTTGGCATCCCCTTCGATGCCGACCCTTCGCCAAGCGATCCAATACAGCTGAGCAGGGAGGAGTTCGATGAGGCGCTTGCTCGGCTGAGGAGCGTCGGGTTCCCCATTGAACGTGATGGTGACGATGGTTGGCGGCACTTCCAAGGGTGGCGTGTCAACTACGAGCGCATCGTGTACGCGCTGGCATGGCAGCTCGACGTGGTACCCGCACAATGGAGCGGTCCGCGCCGTTTCGGGGCCAAGCCGCTCCGAACCGTTCGTGTAGTCAATCGTACGCCCGAAAACCCAGGTGGAGGGTCGACCGAGGATTTCCGCACAGGTGGGCCTTCCGCCTAGGGAGTGCCGACTTTCCCACCCGCACATTGTTCCCTAATGTGGAAAGGGAAGGGAGATCAATGGAACTCGAATCTTCTGCTCGACTGACCGGGGCGCGTTTCGGAGAGGCGCATCGTGCGCTCGCTGAGGCGATCGATGGATACTTACATGGCCTAGGCGACAAGCGTGACCGCTATTTTCGAGAGGCAACCGAGCAGCATCATTTCCCCGGTGAACTCTTCGACGCAATGGCGAAGCTCGGAGTTTTCGGGGCGCTCATTCCGGAGGAGTACGGAGGGAGTGGGCTTGGACTTCTCGGGATGGTGATCGCCCTTGAGCGTTTCAGTGCGGTAGGACTCACCAATACCATGGCGTTGCTCATGACCATGGATGCGATGGTCATCCAAAGAGGTGGTACCGAGGCCCAACGTGCGCAGTGGTTGCCCTCGATAGCTGATGGTGCGATGCGGCTGGCGTTCGCGATCACCGAGCCGGATTCTGGAACGAACTCCTTCAGGATGAAGTTGCGCGCAACCCCACAGGCGGACGGTACCTTTCGCCTTAACGGCGAGAAGGCGTGGATCACCGGCGTAGATCGCGCGAGTCATGTCTTGGTGGTGGCACGTACGACCACGTACGAGGAGACTCGTGCCAAGGGCCTACCTCCGTCGTTTGGACTCTCGCTTTTCTTGATGCCGACGGATTCGCCCGGGCTGTCCCGTTCGGAGATGTCGACGGTCGGAGTCGAGGGCTTTCGACAGTTCCATCTTCGGTTCGATGATGTCGTACTCGACCCAGATCTTCTCATCGGAGAGGTGGATCGGGGTGCAGAACTCCTCTTCGTGGCGCTCAATCCGGAGCGAATCTCGGCGGCCGCCATTGCAGTGGGCATGGTCGACTACTTCGTGACCCGGGCAGCACGGTACGCCAAGGAACGGATCGTCTTCGGTGAGCGTCCGATCGGGGCGTATCAAGCTGTCGCTCATCCGCTTGCACGAATCCGAGCATCCCAAGAGGCGGCACGTCTGCTCGTCTATGAGGCGGCCAGTGCGTTCGACGAGGGAGCCCCGTCGAGCCAGGTCGGGACGCTCGCCAACATGGCGAAGTACCTCTCCTCGGAGCTCGCGTTCGAAGCAGCTGATCGCGCGATCCAGACGCATGGCGGAAATGGATTCGTGACGGACTTCGGACTCATCCAGCTTCTTGCCGCGGCGCGTTTGCAGAAGACGGCGCCCATCAACAATGAGATGATCCTCAATTTCGTGGCCGAGCATGAACTCGGACTCCCGCGTTCGTACTGAAGGCTGTCATGGAGAGACCCTCAGGGCGCACTCGTTGAAGTGCCACTCGACCGCTAATCCCTGAATTCGGGAGCGCGCCGTTCGGATGCAGCGCGGATGCCTTCATCGAAGTCTGGATCGGTCATGAGAGAGACTTGGTGCGCATTCTCGCGTGGAAGCGCCGCCTCGACCGCATGAAGGAGCCCCTCTCGGAATCCCTGACGAAGGAGCGAGATCGAGCGAGGCGAGGAGATCGCGAGATCTTTCGCGAAAGAGATTGCGTCGTTGAGTTCACCACCTTCCTCGGCGAGTTGATCGGCGAGTCCGATCGCCAGTGCTTGTGCTCCACTGATCCGCTCTCCGGTATAGAAAAGCCTGGTAGCGTTCTGCAGTCCGATCACCCTTGGTAGGGTAGCGGTCAAGCCGAAGCCAGGGAAGAATCCAAGTCGAGAGAAATTCGCTGAGAAGGTCGCTCGAGTCGATGCCACCCGAAAGTCCGCCACCATCGCAAGCCCAAGCCCCCCTCCGATTGCGGCACCACCTACCGCAGCGACGATGGGCGTGCGCGCACCGAATAGCCGAAGTGCTTGTGCGTAGAGGCGGGACGCGCCCTCTTGGGGGTCGATCGGCGATGCAACCGTATTTCCCTGAAGATCGGCGCCGGCGCAGAAGTGGCGTGTGAGCGAGTGAAGGACCACAGTTCGGGCGGACGGCGATCGATCGATCTCGTCGAGTGCATCAGCAATCGATCGAATCAGATCCTCGTCGAAGTAGTTGGCAGGAGGGCGGTTCATGCCAATTCCCACGACATGACGCGCGAGCTCGCGTACTTCGATTTCCCCCACTTCAACCACCCCTCCGCAGCAAACTCTACTTTGTCGGCGCGCTGACTTCCCCTATCGCGGGGTGTGGCCTAGGGTATCGGTGAGGAGGTAGTGATGGTCACGTTAGAGGCAGAAGCAAAAGAGGTCGATCTGGATCAGAGAGCGCTTGATCGCATAGGTGCCCATTTCGATGAGTATGTCCACGATGGTCGACTATCAGGGTTCTCGGTGCTCGTCGCTCGTGGGGATCGCATTGCATATCTCGCCTCTGGGGGAAGCGCAGATGAAGAGGCTGGGCGATCCTTCGGTCTTGACCAGCTCGTTCGGATCTACTCCATGACGAAGCCGATCACCTCGGTCGCCATCATGATGCTCTATGAAGAAGGAAAGCTGTCCCTGCTCGATCCGGTGTCGAAGTACATTCCGTCGTTCCGAGATGCGAAGGTGTTCTCGAAGGGCTCGTCAGCGAAGCCTGTGTTGGTCCCAGCTCTTCG
>JBMFXL010000257.1:0-3177 GCA_049964275.1 Acidimicrobiales bacterium
ACTCCATTGCAGAGTCTCCTCAGATAGCAACATCGCTTCACGAAGACTCGATTCAGCTCATAGGGAATTGCAATAACCACGGGTGAGATCCCCTTTCCCTCGATGAGCCTACCAGGAGAGATCTGGGACTTTAGAACCACGTCACGTCGCACCTACCGAATTGCACCACATGGCGCTGCCGCCGAGAAGACCGACCACCTCAAGTGCCTTGTTCGAATCTGGAACGAATTTACGACGCCATGAGTGATCGACCTCTAAGAGCAAGAGGGTTGCTCGAACCCATGGAGAAACCGAATGATCTGGTTGAATCGCCTAGGGACTCATCGAGGTGTTGACTCGCCCCAGGTATCGAATCCACTTGCCTTGTTGGGTTCAGGCCTTGATCAGGGGTCTAGCGCAAGGCAACCGCCCATCCCGTAGGGTGACCTGCACCCATCCAGAGGGATGTTCCACCGCGAATGGTGTTAAAAGCATCCGGACCTTCAGCCCGATGTTTCGAACGACCGGTACACCGCGTGCACAATCATTTCTATTTCGCGCTGCCGCGTTACCCGGGTTCACAAAGGGTTCGCATGCACCGTCAGACCCGAGCGCCCAGGCGCCAAATACTCGCCAGGTCGCGCCGAATATCAAGACCCCGCGAGCAGAGTAGGCTCAGCAGAATCCGACACCCCGAGTGAAGTCTACGACGCTTGCGCCAGCTTGCGCTGATGCCGTCGCACGCGGCGAATGGCTCGTCGCTCCTCTTCGTCCTTGCCGCCCCAAATGCCGTACTCTTGGTTGGTGCGGACTGCGAACTCCAAGCACTGTTCACGCACAACGCACCCTGCGCAAATGGCCTTAGCATTGCGAATCTGAATCTCCGCGTCTCCAGTAACGCCTACTGGGAAGAAGAGGGTGGAGTCCATGCTGCCACAACGAGCAAGCGCACGCCAGTCCTCGTAGTTCCAGGTCGCCAGTTTCGACGAATCCATCGAGAGGTATCCTCCAGTCAGGTCCCGTAGGACCCCTGTTCCCTCGCGACCCCCCTCGCTTAGGACGTGTTGTTCCCGCGTGCACCTCGCCCCACCGCTCAGTACACACGCAAGCGTTCGTCGGAAAGCCCCCGTACGGAACCGGAGGTATTAACTCAAGTTCAATACAAGTTTAATCCAATGTTTACGCTAGCCAAAGAACAACTTAGTTGTGTTTAGTATCATTTATTTCTCGAACTTATTGATTTCGTAAATTCTTCGAGTAGCACCATCGCACTGAGAATCGCGTCAGGACGCCGCTGGATCACCCGATGGCCGACCCCCTCCACCATCATCCATCGAACGGGCTGGAGGTCTGACTCGAGGGCAACGAAGGACTCGTAGGGCACTACCCAGTCCCTGGTACCCGTCACCATGACGCTCGGAATCGAAAGTTGGCCAATCAGCGAGCTGACCTGCGCGAGTTCGATCAACATGAGCGACTGTTCGGTCCGAAAACTCACGCCTCGACGCGGACCCCAACCCATCGACGGCGTGAGCTGCTCATAGATCCACAGCCCTGCGTAGGTCCCAAACGCACCGACACCCGGCAGTGCAAGGAGGTGATCCGATGCGACGAGCGCCTCGGGATTGACCGCAGGACTCACGAGGATCAATCCATCCACCTTCACGTCTGCACGAGAGGCCGCGGCGATGGCCACCGCCGCACCGTAGGAGTTGCCCACCAAGACCACCGCACGGTCGTTCCGAACCTCCAACATCCTCGCGAGCACCTCAGCATTCTCGAAAATGCCCGTGGCGTCAGCTGGATTTTTGCCCCAGCCAGGTCGGTCGTAGGTCACCCCCTGCATCGATGAGGGCATCCGACGGACGACACGACACCACTCGTCCTTCGAGCCAGGCTGCCCGTGGATGAAGACATAGGTGCGCTCAGTCGTTCGATTCACCCTCGGACCTCTGTGCAATCACGTCCTCGAAGCGCACTTCACTCCGAGCGAGATACAGGAGGGACACCACGAGCACCACCACCAATACGAGCCCCACGTACCAGGTCGAACCGGGAAAGATTGGCTCGCTCAACATGAGGCGCCCAAGACCGACCGCAAGGATCGGCTCCCCCACCGTAAGGATGGGAAGGACGGTCTTCATCTCGGCAAGTTGGAACGCGCTCTGGACGAGCAACAATGTGATAGGGGCGACCACGAGCAGTCCCCAAATCTGCCAATGGCTCAGGACGACGAGTACTCCATGATGCAGTTGAATGCCCACCTCTCGCTCAAGGACGGCGGCGCACCCAAGTGCGATTGCCGCCACGGAGGAGATCAGGAGCGACGGGAGCCTGATGGAGAAGCGCGCGACGAGCAGGAGGGTCCCACAAAACGCGAGCGACAGGATCGTCACGAGCAGACTCCAGCCTTCGTGGACAACATCGGTCACATGAAGGGGACGTAATCCGACGAACACCGCAAGCGCAGCGGTCGCGATCACGCTGACGACGAACTCACCGAGGGACATCCGTCGCTTGGTGACGAAATGTTCGATCAACAGGGCAATGATGAGTCCGAGCGCGATGATCGGCTGGACGATGCCGATTGCGCCAAGAGTCAGTGCAATGAACTGTCCTCCCACACCAATGACATCGAATGCCATGCTCGCGAGGAATGAACTCGAGCGGAACATCCTGATCAACAACATTCCCGACATGTTGAGGTCCGTGGACTCAGCACGAGACGCGCGCGCCTGCCAGACGGAGGCAAACGCGAAACCCAGCGCGGAGAGGAAAGCAAGGCCATAGACCACCCGTCCAAGATATAGGCTGGCTACGATGTCAAAGAGGGTGCTGGTGGTCTCTGCACGCATGGGTGCGGGACACGACGGCGCGGCACAGGAGATCTGTACGCGCCTCGAACAAAGAGGATACGTCACGAAGATCGTGGACTTCCTCGACGCGTCCCCACGCGCCGGACGATTCCTACATCGTACTTACCACTTCCAGATGGAGAAGTCTCCCTGGTCATATGGTGCCATGTATTGGGCGTGGTCTCGTTTCAAGGTCCTCGCGAAACTCACCACCTTCGCGCTCGGCGCGCTCTTCGAGCAGGGGCTTCGCTCCTGGGCGGAGGACTTCGATGCCGATGCGGTTATCACCACCTACCCGTTCGCTTCGGTGGTTCTCGGCCGAGCCCGGCGAAAACGTCGGAAC
>JBMFXL010000258.1:0-3169 GCA_049964275.1 Acidimicrobiales bacterium
GTGGTCGCGGGGTCGAGCGCAATCGATACCTCGACACCAGCGACTCGACCTGCTCGATCGATGGCTTCGAGGAGGAGCTCGATGGCACGTTCATTCGAATCGAGATCGGGCGCGAATCCGCCCTCATCCCCTACCAGGGTCGAGAGAGACTGTGAACCAAGAACCCCCCGAAGCGAATGGTAGATCTCCGATCCCCAGCGAAGCGCCTCCCGGAAGCTCGCAGCACCGTGAGGCACGATCATGAACTCTTGAAGATCGAGGCTGTTGTCGGCATGGACCCCACCATTGATCACGTTCATCATCGGCACGGGCAGAAGATGGGCATTGACTCCCCCGAGATAGCGGTAGAGAGGAAGGCCCACTGATACCGAAGCCGCTCTCGCAACAGCAAGGGATACTCCCAGGATGGCATTGGCGCCGAACCTTGCCTTGTTCTCGGTTCCATCGGCGTCGCACATGACTCCATCGATGGCCCTCTGATCAAGCGCATCCATACCAGTAACGATCGTGGCGATCTCAGCGTTCACATGATCGACGGCCTTGAGCACGCCCTTACCACTGAAGCGGGTCTTATCCCCATCGCGAAGCTCGTTAGCCTCAAACATTCCAGTCGAGGCGCCAGATGGGACGATGGCACGGCCGAAACTTCCGTCGTCAAGATAGACCGACACCTCGACAGTGGGATTCCCGCGTGAATCCAATACTTCCAATGCCTCGAGTGACTCGATCAACGCCATCTAAAGAGCCTTTCCCTCTGGTCAATGACGAAAACGATAGCTCTCGTCATGAGTCTCCACCTTCGATCAGGGCCCTAGGAGTTGCCGCCTCTCTTGCGAGGATCGCCTCCGTCATCCATCGATTCACCCGTTGGATCACTGGGTCGATTTCAAGCTTCCTCGAGATGCCCTCTTTCAGGCATTCCTCGATGATTCCTTCGAGCGTCTCACGTGAGGCGGCGTGGAGCGCGATCGCAATCGCATCGTCGGCGGATAGCGAGCCTTGGTAGGGAGGGTCGGATTCATCGCGAGGGCCCAATGACCTCAGTTTGCGAGCAAGCTTGACGTAGCGAGCGCCGTCGGGAAGTGCTCGGGGAATACCTTCGAGCACGGAGCGCCGAGACTGCTCCTCCAGTTTGATCGCCTCCCAGTTGCGCACCACCTCTTCCGCGTGACGGACCTCCATGTCACCGAATACGTGTGGGTGTCGACGAATCAACTTTTCCGTCGTGAACTCCGCGACGTCGCCGAGACTGAAGGCATCAGTCTCCCGAGCAAGATTGGCATGGAAGAAGACCTGTATCAGCAGATCGCCAAGCTCCTCCTTCAGATGGAGCATGGCTCGGTCATACGCGTCGTCGTCAGTCGCGATCGACACTTCTTCTATCGCTTCCAACGTCTCATAGGCCTCTTCGATCAGGTGCTTACCAAGGCTCTCATGGGTCTGCTCGGCATCCCAAGGGCAGCGGGTTCGAAGGGTGCGGATGATCTCCCAGAAGCGGCCGAGCGATTCGCTTGGAGACTCCCAGTCCTCAACGAAGACAGTCGTAAGGTGATCAATGCGCGCATCTGGCGGCAATGCCTCCGCGTCGGTTCGGATCACTGCCTGATCTTCTGTGCCGAGCCGAGAGAGAAGGGTGAGGGACCGGTTCTTCTGCTGGGCGACATGGGCAGCCAGTTCCTCGACGATGGGGACCGAATGGGCCTGCACGATCAACGTCGGTCCACTCGCTCGAGAGGGATTGTCCAGCAGTTCGGTCGCGTCGATGATGGTCATACCATCGCCAGGATCACGGCCAAGCACATCCCACACGTACTCGAGAAACGAAGGTGCACCAAAAACGCTACTGACGATCCCGCGCTGCCTCAGGAGCTGCACCGTTGATTCGGCGACGAACGGGGAACCGGGCACCAGATAGACGACATCTCGTGGGGCAGCTTCCTCAGCCAACTGGCCAATCGAGTCGACTATGGCCGAGTAGACCTCACCAAAGGTCGCACCGTTCTCATACAGTCGATCCATCGAGAGAACCTCGATACCACGAGACGCCACCTCTTGCGCGAGTGCTTCGACGCCGGGATGACGTAGCGTTCGGAACACCACCACCCGTGCATTCACAATCTGCACAAGGAGTTCATCGCTCAGCGATACCCGACCGGCCCCCAGACCACCAATGATCACACCCATGGTTTCGTCCTTCGGTCTCTACTTACGAGCTGTGCAAGAGCAGGGGAACAATACGTCAGGCCGCCGGCGTTCGGAAGTAATTCAGCGCGGACTTGGAGGGAGCGACGGGTGGAATCACCGCGACGTTGCCCGACTTGATCGACAACGTCCCATACGCTGGGTTCACCGAGATTGTCGAGTGCTTCGCGAACCTCTGGATATCGCTCGCGAGTATCGCCTGGGCATTAGCTCCAAGCAAGGCTCCGACCACTGATGCGATGTCCGTGGTCAGAGGCGGAAGCGTCTTTGCGGTCACCTCGAATATCACCCAGCCATTCGAGATCTGAACCGGGGAGGACACAGAATTAAGAGGCAGCCCGCTTACCACCTGCGCGTAGCCTGCGCCGAACGCACGCGTAAAGTCCGCGAGTCGTCCACAGCCGATCGCCCCTCCCTTAGATGCCGAGTTGGTATCGAGTGACTGCGATGCAGCAGTCGAGGCAAAATTCGCTCCATTTTCGATGGAATGCTGCAACGAGGCAGCTTGGGCTTGAGTGCCCACAAGTATCTGAGAGACGCAATACTCGACCAGATTTGCCTTGTTCGCGCTGTAGTACGCGTTGATCGCCGCCTGTGTGAGTGAGATGTGCTCAAGGTATGCCTGTAACGCATCGATCGCCGCGGTATCGTGCGCCAGCTGCGCTTGATAGGAAGCCGGGAAGGCCCCAAAGACTGCCGGGCCTCCAAAACCCGCGGTCGCAACCTGCCGCCCAATTGCCAAGTCGACGGCCGAGAGGGTGTAATGTGCGCGCGCAAGCGCCTGTTCGACAAGGTCCACTGAGATTCTTCGATTGAGTATCTGCGCGACGAACGAGGTCGCATAGGTGCTATCCCCCGCACCGAACACGGGCTGAGACGACGACTCGACCTGGGAGACGAACGCCTTGTTCGAGGTGATCGCCGCAAGCTCGCCATTGAGCTGGGAAACCGAGATGGAGTGGGAATT
>JBMFXL010000259.1:0-3149 GCA_049964275.1 Acidimicrobiales bacterium
CATGATGCCATCCTTCCCTCTAAAGAAGGTGTGCATCAAACCCGGGGCGCTTCATACCGCAATCGTTATGATTTCCCAACCGGTTTCTCCGTTGACTGAAAGTGGGGGTTATATGTCCGAGGGTGCTCCATCACCTTCCTTGCAACGTAACGCAATTGGACTCCGTGAGGTCACGTTTCAGAGCGTGACCGCGATGGCACCAGCTGCCGCGGTGGCAGCGTCGATTCCAGCAGGAGCAGGCTTCGCAGGTGGCGCATTGCCTCTTGCGGTCCTCGTGGCGTTGGTTGCGTGTCTCTTCACCGCGGTATCCATTGGCGAGTTGGCATCGCGGGTGCCGGCGGCGGGCTCGCTCGCGACCTACGCGTCCAAATCACTTCATCCGATCGTGGGCTATTTCATTGGCTGGGGCTACGTGTTTGTCTACGCGCTCGTACCGGCGTTGGTCTTCTTGCAGCTCGGTTTCACCGTGGCGGGGACGCTGTCGAGTGAGATACATGGGTACCCCGCCAGTCTCTGGTGGCCCTGGTCGCTCGCGGGCATGGGGATCGTCTTCTTCCTCAACTATCGAGGCGTCACCACCTCGGCTCGGGCGGGAACCATTCTTGGTTCGGTCGAGATCGTGGTGTTCGGTGTGCTTGCGATCCTCTTCATCGTGAAAGCAGGCAGCCATAACACGCTCTCTGCATTCTCGACGACCTATACACCGAAGGCGTTCCATGGAATCACCGGGGTGATAGCGGGTTCGGTCTATTCGTTGCTTGCGTTCGCGGGCTTCGAAGCAGCTGCACCGCTCGCGGAGGAGGCGAAGTCGCCGCGACTCACCATTCGTAAGGCGGTACTTGCAGCAACTATTGGCATCGGGCTGTTCTACGTGTTCACGACGTATGCGGTGGATGTCGTGTTCGGTCCGGCCAAGTTTGCGACCTTCAACGCAGCGTCGACTTGGCAGTCGTTGGCCCAACACTTCTACGGTCTCTTCTGGATCTTGGTGTTCTTCGCCATCATCAACTCCACGCTTGCGAATGCGAACGCGGGGACGAATGTGTCGACTCGCATGAGCTTTGCGCTTGCACGAGTCCATGTCTTCCCTCAGCAGCTCGCCCGTATCCATCCGAAGTTCAAGTCGCCCGATATCGCCACGATCACCCAGTTGGTGGTGACTGGTGCAGCCGTGTTGATCTTGGGGTTCGCGTTCGGACCTATCAATGGCTTCGCGCTGGATGGCACGATCATCACCATTGTGGTCGTATTGGTGTACATATTGATGAACCTCTCTTCGCTTGTGTACTTCCTTCGACATGAGAGGACGGGCTTCCGCCTGTTCATCCATGGAGTGATCCCGGTCCTTGGTATGTTGGTGCTCATCCCTGCGTTCCTGAGTGGCGCGGGTATCCCGGTGTTCTCGTTCATCTCCAAGCTGACGGCGCCTGCGTCCTATGCGGGACCGATCGTTGGCGTCTGGCTACTCCTTGGTGTGGGCTTCTTGCTCTACAAGCGCGCGCAATCCCCTGACGCGATCTCGCGGATCTCGCACGTCTTTGTGGACGAAGCGGCCGAGGTCGCGGCCTCGCTCGAAGAGGCGTAACGCGAAGACATCACTATGCTTCGAGCCCAGGCAGGCCTGCCTGGGCTCGGGGCACGTTCGACCCGAACCTGGGCCGAACATCGAGATATCGTAGGTGTACCAATACCGTTTGGCCATATGACGGAGGCGAAGTGCCAGAGATTCGACAGTTCCGACCCAGCGACGATGAATACGTTTGGACGTTCGGCGGTGCGGCGCCAGCTGCACGCATCACACCAGGAACCATTCTGGAACTCTTCACGGAAGACTGCTTTGCCGGAAAGATCCACTCCGAGACGGACCTCGTTTCGGTGGTCTGCGAGTTCCCATTCTTGAATCCTCAAACCGGCCCGTTTTACATCGAGGGTGCGGAGCCAGGCGATACCATCGCGGTGCATTTCGTATCGATCGAGCCCGCAAGGGACTGGGCGGTGTCGACTACGGTGCCTCTCTTCGGAGCGTTGACGTCGACGCATGCGACTGCATCCCTTCAGGAGGCTCTGCCGGAGCTGGTCTGGATCTGGGAGCTCGACAACGTCGCGCGAACCTGTACCTTTCGGGCGAAGGACAGTGACTTCATTTCGACACTGCCGATGGACCCGATGCACGGTACGGTGGGCGTCGCACCCGCCAACCTCGAGGTTCGCTCGGCGCTCGTCCCCGATGCCCATGGTGGCAACATGGATACCCCGGAGATGAGGGTGGGCACGACCTGCTACCTCGGTGTGAACGTCGAAGGAGCGCTCTTCTCCCTGGGTGATGGGCATGCTCGACAGGGCGAAGGGGAGACCTGCGGTGTGGCGGTGGAGTGTGCCATGAACACCGTGGTGGTGGTTGATCTGATCAAAGGCGTGAGTACCCCTTGGCCCCGGCTCGAGTCAGACGAGTATCTCATGAGTAGCGGTTCGGCGCGCCCGCTCGAGGATGCGTTTCGGATCGCCCAGTTGGACATGGTCACCTGGGTCGCAGAGGAGCTCGGTCTCTCGATGATGGACGCCTACCAGTTCGTCTCTCAGGCGGTCGAATCACCGATCGCGAACGTGTGCGACACCAACTACACCTCGGTTGCCAAGATCCAAAAGGGCTATATGGGCGGAAGTGATCCATACAAAGGCACTCATCGCCGCCTGCGCGAGGTCGCGAACGCGTATCGAGCGGGTAGCCGCTAGCGCTCTATGAGCGCAGTGACCTCTTCCGAGGTGGGCATATGCCCCCTCGCGCCGGGTGCGGTCGTCGACAGTGCGGCACCGTAGACACCATGGCGGAGTGCTACCTCCTCTCGGCTACCCATGATGAGGGATGCGGCGAAGATGCCTGCGAGCGTGTCGCCGGCGCCAGTGGTATCGACCACGTCGACCGAGGGGGCCTCGATCTCGATGGCTGACTCCTTACGGGCGAGGTGCGCTCCGCGGGAGCCCATCGTAGTGAGGTAGTGACCTCCCTTTCGGAGATATCGTTCCAGGTCGAAGAGGGCGGAGGACTCGAGAATAGCGGCCTCGTGCAGGTTGGGAGTGAGGATGTCCGCCTCCATGCAGAGGCGTACCATCCAGTCCTCGCTTGGAGCTGGCGCTGGGTCCAACAGCAC
>JBMFXL010000260.1:0-3148 GCA_049964275.1 Acidimicrobiales bacterium
CAAAGCGAGTTCGCGAAGGAGATGAGATCGCGAAGGCGGAGATGGTCGCGGCCAATCTCCGACTCGTCGTGCACTGGGCACGCCGCTACCAAGATCGCGGAGTCGAGCTCTCCGACCTCATCCAGGAAGGCACCTTCGGACTCATCCGCGCAGTGGAGAAGTTCGACTGGCGCCGAGGATTCAAGTTCTCCACCTATGCAACGTGGTGGGTGCGCCAGTCGCTCCAGCGAGCAGTGCACAACCACGGTCAATCCATTCGCCTCCCCATGGAGGCTGCGGAGCGCTCTCGCCGGGTGGACAACGTCTCCCGGGAGCTCGCCGCAGACCTTGGTCGCCCACCGTCGGAAGAAGAGATTGCGGAGGCCTCGAACCTCTCAGCTTCTCAGCTTGCCGATGTGCGCCACGCCGCACGCGTGGTTGCAAGCCTCGACCAGGCGGTAGGTCCCGAAGGTGAGACCTCCCTTGGTGATCTCGTTGTCGGGTCAGAAGCCAATTTCGAAGATTCGGTCGATGAGGGGCTCGCACGCGAGCAGCTACGTCGTGCCGTCGACGAGCTTGATCCTCTTGAGCGTGCGGTCGTCACCTTGCGGTTCGGCCTGAACGGCGAGCGACCTGCTTCCCTTGAAGCAACTGCTCGGATTCTCGGGATTGGTCCCCGCCGCGCTCGACGACTCGAAGCATCGGCCCTTGATCGGCTCGCGGATCACCCGGGTCTGAAGGCGCCCGCGGCGTAAGCAGCGGTCAGGAACGATTCCACAACCATATTGAGCGAATGGCGGGCGTTGCCCGCCATTCGTGCATTTTTCGACCTATCGCGCGCGCCACTACGGCAACCAATCCCAGAGAGTGTCCCTAGCGGCTACGACCCACCACAACCGAGCCTGCTCGACGGAGGTTCGCAAGGTGCGCGTCGAGTCCGCGCGGCAACGGAGCATCGAAGGTGAGACTGGCACCTGACACAGGGTGCACGAACTCGAGGTGAGCACTGTGGAGAAATGGACGATTCAATCCATCTAAGGGAACGCCATAGAGTTCATCTCCGATGACACCGTGTCCGAGGTACGCAAAGTGCACGCGGATCTGGTGAGTGCGGCCGGTCTCAAGACGAGCTCGAATGAGAGATGAGGGCCTCGGCGAAGAAAACATCTCGAGCACCTCGAAATTGGTCGCTGCCTCACGCCCCCCAGAGCGCACCTCCATCTTGCGGGGATCGCGTTGTGAGCGCATGATAGGTGCCTCGATGCGACCTCGCTCGTGGTCGAAATGGCCATCGACGAGCGCGAGGTACTCCCTGGTAATTTCGTGTGCACGAAGCATCCTGCCAAGGCCTTCGAAGGCCGCATGCGATAGTGCGAACAACATCAAGCCGGAGGTTCCGACGTCGAGGCGATGCACGACCCCAGGTCGTTGCGGCTCGCCGAGTTCGCCAACCTGAGGGAAGCGAGCCAGGAGTCCCGCAGCCATCGTCCCTTGCTGGATACCAGAACCAGGGTGTACCACCTGTCCTGCACGCTTGTCGACGACGATCAAGTCGGAGTCCTGATAGACGATATCGAGGGGTACGTGCTCGTCGGGCGCTACTTCTTCATCCACCTGACGAACGCTCGCGAGATCTACCGAAACGACCTCTCCGAGACTCAAACGTCGAGATTTGGACCGCACCGGATGTCGATTGATCAGGACACCGCCCTCAGTGATGAGTCGAGCTACCTCCGAACGCGCGAGCCCGAAGACCGTGGACACTGCTCGGTCCACACGTTCGTCCACGAGCGCGTCTCCCACATCAAAGCTACTCACTGTGTCGATATCGTCGGACACCTGCGACTCCTATCACCAAGGCACCGATAACGATCGCACTATCGGCAAGATTGAAGGTTGGCCAAAAGCCGCTGTAGATGAAGTCGACCACAGACCCGCCATAGGGACGGAACAAGCGGTCCAGAACGTTTCCGAGTGCGCCCCCTGCGATCAATGCGAGGCCCACCCGCATGACAAGTTCCTTCGAAAGAATCGAGCCAACCAGGAGAGCCGCCACGGCAGCGATCGCCACGATGGTGATCTCCGTGGGAAATCGAGTTCCCAGGGAAAACGCAAAACCGGGGTTGAACTCGAGCGCAAACTGGAACGGCCCCACGAGATGTATCGGCCTCTTCGCAAGGGACTCTACTGCCCAGTTCTTGCTCAGCTGATCAGCGATGGCGACGAGCGCACAGACCACTACGCCGACAGAATGCGCACCGAGCCTTCGAACCGACATGCTCGATGACATAGTCACGGCTACCTACGCGACAGGCCGCCCTCTTTGCATGTGACACAAAGACGGGCGTAGGGAAGCGCACGGAGACGTGCACGCGGAATGAGCTGATGGCAGTTTTCACACTGGCCATAGACACCGTGATCCATCTTGCGAAAGGCACCGTCGATCTCCTCGACTGCCGCACGAGCCGAAGCCGCGAGGGCAAGATCCCGCTCTCGATCGATGGTTGCGGTCGCACCCTCGCCTGACTCCTCGTCGAACTGAGTGTCACCGGGCTCGGAGTCTCGCGCGATGGAATCGGCCTCAGCCTTCAGGGCCAGCGCCTGCTCAGAGTAGGTCGCACGCTCAGCTTCAAGGGCAGCTCGCTGTGCTTGGAGAAACTCATCGTCCGAGAGGGCGTCAAGCTCATCATCGGGTAGGTCGAGATAGGCCTCAACCGTAAGATGCTTCGCACCCTTTTTCGTCTCAGATGCCATCAAGTCCTCAGCATTCAAAGTTGTGGGCGGCCCGACCTCAACGGACTCACCACATGGACGAGTGACTGTGCGACGGAGTGAACGTGAACTACTGTCTCCATCTTCCGCAGATATCACAGCGAAAAAATGCGACCGCTTGTTCGTAACCGAGCGTCACAATCGCACCACTATAGCCTGTGAGACCAAAAGACCTACCAGCACACATCGAACGATCGCCTGGCAGGGCTTGTCGACGAACTCCCTGGATGGGAAAGCTAAGCCGATAACCTGTAGCCATGTCCAATCACACATCCGATGCGAGCCCCTATCCCGACGTTCCATCAGGTCTGAACCTCCCGAGCATTGAGGAACGCGTACTCGGATTCTGGGATGAGGACAAGACGTTTCAGGCGAGCATCGACCAACGAGAGACCGG
>JBMFXL010000261.1:0-3138 GCA_049964275.1 Acidimicrobiales bacterium
GGTTCCTTTGGTGCTCAGGGAACTGATCTTCACCATTGCAATGACCTAGGCTGGCGCTGGACCTTGAGCGGATACCTTAGGTTGCGAGCGGGGAAGCAGCTTCTCGCGCGAGGATGAGCTTGGAGCGTCCATAAAGGATGAGCAGGGCAGCGCCGACTGCAGCGACAGCGTTGAGAGCCCATGCTGCATCGAAGGACACAGCACTGGCGGTAATACCGAATACCACGGGTCCCAGCACGCTCCCCAGGTACGCACCGGATTGGGTGATACCGGTGGCTCGACCCATTGCATGACGGTGGGTATGGACTACCGCGAAATTGAAGAGTCCGTTCCAGCCCCATCCCAAACCGTAGCTGATGATCGTTGCGGGCAACACGAGCCATCCAATGCCCGTAGCGAACATCAGGTAGCCGAGAGATCCAAGCCCGACGAACCGTGCGACGACGACGAAGTGCCGTGTGCCCCGTCGATCAGCGAAGTGACCGTTGAGGAGCCTGGCCGAAAGGCCCGCGGCACTTCCGACCACAGCAAGAAGTCCGGCACTTCCTGGCGCCCAGCCTGCTCGAACTGCGGCGGAAACGAGGAAAGCGCCAAGGGCATTTGCCGCTCCTGCGCCCAACGCCATGCCTCCCGCGAGGGTAAAGAGCGGTCCGAGTCGGAGCTCCATGCGAGTCCCAGGGAGTTCGGGAGGTCGCGGCACGCCTTTGGTTCGGGGCAACGTGATGGCAAGAACGACCCCAATTATTGCAATGGCCACATAGCCAAAGCGCCAGCCGATGGTTAGTGCAAGTGTTGGGACGGCAAGTCCTGAGAGGAGGGTTGCGACGGGAATGGCTGCTTGCTTGACGCCGAAGGCGAAGCCCTGACGACTTCTCGGTACCGCGCTCGCCACGTAGACATTGACGGCTGGCTGGATCGCTCCATTGGTGATGCCTCCAAGGATCAAGAAGGCGAGTATCTGGAGATAGCTGTGGCCAAATCCTGCGATCAAGAGGCTACTGATGCTCGAGGCTATGGTGCCGATACGCATGAGCAGCGTGCCTCCGCGGGTCTCGGAGAACTTTCCGGAAGCGACGGAAGAAAGCACCGCCGAGAGGAAGAACGATCCGACGAGCAGTCCAAGCTTTGCAGGTGTGACATCGATGGAGCGTGCAATTTGGACGGTGAGCGCTCCGGTCATGAACACGGGGAGCGTTGCGACCGTGGTCACTCCGATGGCGAAGAACAACGTAGGAATCGCGATTGTGTCTGACTTCTGTCTCTGGGACACCGCCCGTCCTTTGAAGCGATCCTCCCCGCCTAGATCGCGAAATCCGCCAATATTGGTATCGTTAGGCTAGTCGCTTGAGGGGTGTTGAGGTTATTTCGGATTGGTGGCGCAACCGGGTAGTTGGGCAAGCCGACTGCGAGTCCGCTCACTCTTGTCATTGCGAAGCATGCGCGAGGGTACTTTCGAAATGCGTGAACCCCAAGCGTTCCGACGTAGAATCTATGCCTGTGCCCGGGTAGCTCAGTCGGCAGAGCAGCTCACTCGTAATGAGCAGGTCAGGGGTTCAAATCCCCTCTCGGGCTCCAGATGTATCCATCCTCCTCGCGCTTCGTCGTGTGACCTTGGGGATATCGATCGACCACCGTCTGGGAAGCTTCGCCTTCGTCGGGACACACCGTATGGTCATCGCCTGCGCCTCAGATCATCTCGGATGTCTCTCGGTTGCGGATAGGTAGTGAGATCGTAGAGTGGATGGATCAGGCGAAGTGTGGCAGTGTGGCGAGAGTTTGGAGTAGAGCGTGGCGGATAAATCGAAATTTCAAGAGCAAGCAATGGAGTACGCAGATGCTCTGTATGCGGCCGCGATGCGCATGACTCGAAACCCATCGGATGCGGAAGACCTTCTCCAGGAGACCTTTCTCAAGGCGTACCGAGGTTTCGGGTCGTTTCAAGACGGCACGAACCTCAAAGCCTGGCTCTACCGAATCTTGACGAATACGTATATCAATACGTATCGCGCCCGCAAGCGGCGCCCCGAAGAGAGCGATATTGATGACATCGAAGATCTTTACATGTACCACCGACTAGGTGGTCTCGAGGCTGCGACGGCAGGACGCAGCGCGGAGGAGGAGGTCCTTGACCGCTTCACGGATGCCGAGGTGAAGGGCGCAATCGAGGCGCTTCCAGAACAATTCCGACTCGCAGTATTGCTGTCCGACGTCGAGGGTTTCTCATACAAGGAGATTTCGGAGATCATGGACGTTCCCTTGGGAACCGTGATGAGTCGGCTGCATCGTGGAAGAAAGGCACTGCAAAAGTCGTTAGTAGAGCTAGGAATGAGACGTTCTCTCGTAGCGGACTAGGGCGACAAACACAGATGGACGAAATAAAGGATTGCAAAGACGTCGTCGAGCGACTGTACGTGTTTCTCGATGGCGAAATGACGGATCAACGGCGTGACCTGATTCGTCGCCACCTTGACGAGTGCTCCCCTTGTCTCGAGGCCTTCGAGTTCGAGACAGAGCTCCGGACGATGATCAGCAGTCGCAGCAAGGAGCGATGCCCTGACTCTCTCCTCGACAAGATTGCAAGAGTTCTCCAAGACGACGAAGGAGAAGAGCGGAATAATTCTGCTTTAGCCTAAGTTAGTCCGAATATGACAGTTCGATCTGAGTACGTCGGAAGTTCGCCATCGAATGAGAGCGGCCGACCATCAAAGTCCTACTCCGCCGGGCGCACCTGCCGCGAGCAGGGTTGTGAGACAAGACTCTCCATCTACAACAAGGGTAAGTACTGCTATCTCCATGAGCCGATCGCGGTCCCGCGTACGCGTGGGCGTAAGATAGCCTGATCCATTCTTGCAAGGAGGTTGCGGTGGGTGACACCGTCTCCTGGTCGACGGTCAGAGCGACTGCCAAAGCAGTCTCTGATCGGATGCCCCAGGTCAGTAGAGACGAGCTCGACGAGCTCGCAGATGATTTGGTGGATCTGGTCCCCCAAGCGTTGGAGCAGGTTGAGGAGTACACCGATCTTCGCGCGGATGCTGGAGTAGCTCCTTTTCGCGTGGTCTCAAGACTGGATTGGGTCGATGCAAACCTCGACTCGTATCGCTACCTGATCGACCGAGCCAGTCAACTCATCGGACCTCG
>JBMFXL010000262.1:0-3136 GCA_049964275.1 Acidimicrobiales bacterium
GAGGCGGGCAAGCCGCGCATTCAGAACCCTCCCGACGCGGTACGTGACGGCGAACCGCTGCCCGCTTGTTGCACCCAGCAGACGGTCAAAGTCACGCTCCCCCCGCAGATTCACAAACTCTCACAGCGGCTCTACTGGGGCTCGAAGGAGTGGACGCGGCGCTACAAGCAACGCACGTACGTCGAAGGCTCTTACGGCAACCGCAAGAACAACTCCACCGAGAACCTCCGACGGGGGTTGCACCGCCTGACAGGGATGGCGAACGTGCACCTGATCATGGCGATGGTGAACGCCTCATACAACCTACGAATGCTGAACAACTGGCACGAGCGTCAGGCGGCGAAGCCCGGTCACCGTTGTGATCTGTGCAAGGACGGGCTTCACCCCCTGCTCGCGGAAATCATTGAGCCGGGCGCCGTTGTTCATCTCAATTCGAAAGAGTACGCCGACTGGGAAGACTTTCGAGCCACACGGACGGTCGCGTAGTGGCACGACCGACAAGAAATGAAATGCAGGTCAAGCGAATAGCGCCTGAATCATGCAGGTATCGCTCAGGCCAGCTTGTCGTCGCGGAACCGCTCCCATGGGTCCTGATTAGCTCTAATCACTCGAAACAAGTGGCGCATCGGAGTACGGATGTCGGGATGGGGCTACACATTCTCCAGCCACGTGTCAGGCTGTTACAAACTGGAGGAGCCATGCTCACAGCACGTCAGCCAATCGGACCATACGCCATATCGCTTAGTGCACACGGACCCCTCGGAGAGATCCACCTCCGGCTCGAGGACCACTTCAACGCCATATACGGTAAGAACGGTGCGGGCAAGACTTGGCTTCTTCGCTCAGCACACCAAGCGTTGAGCGGTATCGAGTCCAAACACGCCTCGTGGGTGCACTACCGCATCAATGACGACCTGCTCGACGATGTCGATCCGTACTCGGATCCCGTGCAGAGTGCGCTGCTCGAGGGACTCGCGGCAGGGGCCTACGGACCAAACCTCGAAGCGATCATCTTGCCTGAGGAAGATCGAACGCCGAAGGCGCCCCTCAGGGGTGCCATTGGGAGGGTTCTCTTGCAATGGCTGGATCTTGAGAAGGAGAAACCCTTCTTCCGCGAAATCCTCGCGAGTGGTCTGCTCTCTCTGAAGCCGATAGGACACGGGGAGCCCCGGTGGCAGGTCTATGCAGCCATGAGCCCCACTACGGATACGCCGGCATTTAACTCCCTTCTCGAGTACAGAAAGTACCGACAGGCGCGGGACGTAAAGTCAGATGAAACTCTTCAGCAAATACGCGACCTTAACGAGTCCGGGAATGAGGAGAGAGCCACAGAACTCCTGCGGGAGCTCCTTGCTAACCCGGACAGCTCCGACGAATGGGCAGAACGCATGGTCGAGCTTGGCGTCAGCGTCAAGGCTTGGAGGATTCTCGATCAGACGCTCGACGAACTACCGGGCCTCCTTGAACGCTACCTGCCAATTCCACTCCTTCCCATCTGTGACCTGACGCTCACTCATGGTTTCAGCATCTTCGTCAACGAAACTGACCCTGAAATGGAGAGTCGGACGCTCAAGGCGCTCTTGGCTTCGTCACGTTCGATTGTCGAGGCGATGAACGACACGGAGGTCATCCTCACCAGTGAAGCCCGCAAGGACGTGGAGGAACTCTCGAAGAACGCAAGCGCCAACGTGAGAACCGCGCTCGGCGCCGGAGCCCCGGATCTGCGTTGCCGTATTCCCGACTGGAAGAGCGGCCAGGCGCTCGTGTGGGAGGCATCGACAGACGATGGCGAGACGTGGATCCGCTTTGACGGGCTTGGCTCAGGGCATCGGCGATGGGTTACGGCCGCGACGCAACTCGCGGTCCTCGAATTCGAGGCGAACACGATTGGCAAACTTGGGACCGGATGGGAGCCGTTCTGGCAAAGGATCATCCTCATGGACGAGCCAGAAGCCGGACTTCATCCGATCGCCCAGCGAGCCGCCTTCGAAGGGCTTTCCAGTTACTCCCAGCAGTTCACGATCCTTACCGCAACTCACTCCGCCATACCCTTCGGGCTGCCCCAGGTCCGGCTCTGGTATCTACACGCGAACGATGTAGCGCAGTCAGTACTCTCGGCCACCGACAACTGGGTCGGCGAGTTGCTCGCTGGAAACAGCGCCGCTGTCGCTGCCCTCGGGCTCGATTCGGCGAGCGCCTTACAGATTCCTGCAATCTTCCTTTTGGTAGAGGGAGAGCACGATGTGGTCGTCGTGAGGACACTGCTCCCAGACGATCTTCGGGACCTGCGCGTCGCCTGCCTCGCCATCCGAGGCACGAAGGCGCTTGGGGCCGCCAGCGTGGAGATGTTCATGCAGTTCTCTGACGCGACGGTGTGTTTCGCGCTTGACAACAATGCTCACAATCTGGTTGAAAGGTGCTGGAGCTCTGCGCTCGAGCACATTCGAAAGGGTGACAAAGGCCGCGCAAGGCACGCCCTCGAACCAATCAAGAAATCTGGCACCGACGAGCAGATGTTTCTCTATGGGGTGTGTCTTCAAGCAATCAAGATGGGGCACTACGAGCGACTTCGAGTGACAGGTTGGGATGTGCCGGACGTCATCTACTTGTTGCCCGTTGCGAAGTTCTTGTCAGGCTTTCAGAGTTGGCACGACGTAGAAATCCTTCGGCAATCAGGTGAGAGCATAAAAGACACCATATGGCGGCTTCGAGACAAACCGGTGGGGGTAGTCGAGATACAAGAGATCGCTCAGGATATGGACTCGACGCCACCGGAACTCCTACGCCTACGCGACTCCTTGCACAACCTAGGTGAACCAGAGCCGAGTTCGCTAACGAGTTGAACGATGATCGGCTCCGGTCCGGCATCAAGGGTGGAGCTCAGCGCTTGCGCCGATCGCGTGCAGCAATCGTCATGGTGAACATCAGCGCTCCAGCAAGAAGGGGGGCAAAGTAACCCCCGGTTCGAAGGATCAGTTCTAATCCGTGTGAAAATTCTCGCGAAACGGTGTGAAAACATCGGAACGGACAGATTCGATTCATCAATCCCTGTATGGTCTAGACCCTAATTCGCCAGCACCCCTCCACCGCCGTAGCACTCGGAGGCGTCACCCACCCACTGTCGCGCGTGGTGCGC
>JBMFXL010000263.1:0-3127 GCA_049964275.1 Acidimicrobiales bacterium
GCCTACGAAGCCGATGGGAATGGTGAAGTATTGAAAGTTGCCAAGGAACCACAGAGGCGCTTGGTGCCAGAGCTTCCCATGTCGTTCGCGTTCCGGGACCCAATCGTTGGATCGAATCTCGATCCCCTTAGGTGGGCTAGCAATGTTCTGCGTCGACAACGTCCCCCCTTGTCGATAGAAGTGTTTGTGTTACAATAAACGAACGTTGCCCACTAGTCAACAAAAACGAAAGAACTGTGGCAGGGTGGGTCGACGGAGGTAGCGAGTGAGGCCTAGCCTGATGCCTGTTGACGGGCATCGAGACGAAAGTGGGAGGGAAACGTGACGAGTGAGCTACCAGTAGGACCCCCCGATGCGTTGGCACAGCCGAGGTTCGCCAATTCGTCGACCTTTGCTCGGCTGCCGAGGCTTGACGAGGTTGGCAGCGCTGATCTGGTAGTGGTGGGTGCACCGTTCGATGCCGGAGTGTCGTATCGACCGGGAGCACGGTTTGGTCCGGCGGCGATCCGTGCGGGCTCGAAGCTCTTGCGTCCGTACAATCCCGCGCTCGACGTCGAACCCTTCGCGGTCTGTCAAGTGGCAGACGCCGGTGATGTCGCGATGAACCCCTTTGACATCCCCTCCGCTCTTGATGCGCTCTCGAGCGCGGCGACGAGTCTTTCCGAGAATGGTGCTCGATTGCTTTGTCTCGGTGGGGATCATACCATTGCGCTTGCCTTGCTGCGCGCGGTCAATCGTCGTCACGGACCGGTTGCGCTGGTCCACTTCGACGCGCATCTCGACACCTGGGACACCTACTTCGGTGCGCCATTCACTCACGGCACACCCTTTCGCCGTGCATTCGAGGAGGGACTCCTGCGAGAGGAATCGAGTCTGCACATTGGGACACGTGGGCCTCTCTATGCGCCCAAGGATCTCCAGGATGACGAGCGGTTCGGGTTTTCGATCGTTACCTCGGATCAGGTCGGGAGTCTCGGGGTCGATCCCGTGGTACGGCGGATCCGGGAGCGGATTGGTTCCGCGCCGGTGTATGTGTCCGTCGATATCGACGTCCTCGATCCGGCCCATGCGCCCGGTACCGGTACACCTGAAGCTGGTGGCCTGAGCTCCAGGGAGATGCTCAACTTGATTCGCGGCTTCATGGACACGAATGTCGTCGGCGCCGACATCGTGGAGGTATCACCTTCTTACGATCACGCAGAGATCACTTCGATTGCCGCATCGCACGTCGGCTATGAACTGCTCTCCGTGATGGCGCATGCATTCCGGAAGTTTTCCTAGCAATGTCCCAGGCTGTGGTTGAAGAGATTCGAGGCGCTCTTGCTGAGCTCGTCGGGGCATTCGGACGCGACGACACCGAGGGATATTTCGCATCGTTCACGCCCGAAGCCATCTTCGTGTTTTACACAGAGCCGAACGTGCTCTTCGGACGCGATCAATGGCGAGCCCTTTGGGACCAGTGGCACCAGGAGGGCTTTCGGGTCCTCGGATGCAAAAGCTCCAATGTCCAAGTGGTGGCCACAAGTTCCGATACGGGATTCATCGTCCATGAAGTCCATACTGAGGTTTTGGTCGACGGCGAGAAGAATCACCTGCGTGAGCGGGAGACTATTGTCTTCAGGCGAGAGGATGATGGCAGGTGGAGGGCGGTGCATGAGCACCTCTCTTCAATGCCTTGACGCGGTCAAAGCGAACGCTTCCTTGACACTGAGTAAAGGCGAAATTGCATGGACAGAACTGTGGCGCAATGGCGCGCCGAAGGTTCGTACTTCGACACCGCGAGCTACGGTCTGCCTCCGGTAGTCACCACTGACCGACTCCATGAGGTACTCGACTCATGGTCGAGGGGCGTGGGGGTATGGGAGCATTGGTCGGAGGCCACCGATGTCGCAAGGGAGATATTCGCGTCGATCATCGGGGTCCCATCTGCCTCCGTCATGACGGGCGCTTCACTTTCCCAAATGGTGAGTCTTGTAGCTACAGCGATACCAGACGGTGCAACGGTGCTGAGCACGGACATTGAGTTCACCTCCAACCTCTTCCCCTATCTTGCCCTCACGCGTCGAGGTGTCACTGTACGTACGGTCCCGACGAGCGAGCTGGTGGCCGCGATCGAACCTGGTATCCAGGTGGTTGCCTGCCCAGCGGTACAAAGTGCGACGGGCCAAGTGGTTGATCTCGAAGCGATCAAGGCGCGTTGCCACGAGGTGGGCGCGCTCTTGATCGTTGATGGGACCCAAGCAGCGGGCTGGCTTCCCGTGGGACTTGACGGTATTGATGCGTATCTCTGCTCAGGATATAAGTGGCTCATGTGTCCTCGAGGAGTGGCTTTCGGCGTGCTGTCGGAGCGCATTGCCTCGAACATGACTCCACTCGCTGCCAACTGGTATGGCGGTGCAGAAGTGCATTTGTCCTACTACGGCCCACCCCTTCGCCTCGCTACCTCGGCTCGGCGCTTCGATCTCTCGCCGGCATGGTTCTCCTGGGTCGGCGCGGTCGAGTCACTCAAAGTCATCGAAAAGATCGGGCATTCCGAGATCCACCAGCACGACCTCTCCGTGGCGAACGCCTTCACCGAGGGCGCCGGACTCGGTTCGACCGACTCGGCGATCGTGAGCGTGGCGGTGTCCAGAGAGGTTGACACAAGTTCGTTCCCGTTTCGGACGTCGATACGCGATGGAGGCCTGAGGTTGTCGTTCCATGTGTACTGCGAGGCATCTGAGGCGCGCGATGCGGGTGAGTTGTTGCGCAACCATATCGTTCGTTAGCGATCGTCCTTCGTTGGTAGCGTGAAGCCGACGACGACGCGGTTGGTGATTTCAGAGGCCTCATTGCGCGCGAATGTCGTTCCCCCGAGATCACGTACGAATTCGGCGACGATTGCGAGACCGAGCCCCGAACCGCGTATCTGTCGCGCGGTCGGCGCTCGGTAGAAGCGGTCGAAGAGGTGAGGAAGATCCTCCTCTGCGATCACATCGGCTTCGTTCGACACTGCGAGGGACGACGAGGTGATGCTGACGTGCACCGATGAGTCATTCCTCGAGAACTTGAGTGCATTGTCGACGAGGTTGGAGACGGCACGTTCGAGCTGCCGTGAGTTGACGTAGAGAGGTGGTGGCGTGTCGAC
>JBMFXL010000264.1:0-3125 GCA_049964275.1 Acidimicrobiales bacterium
AGGAGCGTCGGATCCTCAAACTCATCTCCCTGGGCCTCACGAATCGCCAAATTGCCGAGACAATGTATCTCGCGGAGAAAACGGTGAAGAATTACGTCTCTCACTTACTCGCGAAACTAGGAATGGCCCGACGCTCGGAGGCTGCGGCGTTCGCAGCACGACTTGACGAGCGTAATCACGTTCAGCACTAGGGCTATCTCCAACCGGGGACATTTGACACTATGGAAGGACGTCTGTGTGACGTATGGTGAGGTCATGACGAACAATCATTCCGAGAAGAAGATCCTTGTAGGTGTCGATGGATCAGGAGCGAACACCTCGGCAATCCGTTGGGCAGTGCTTGAGGCTCATGCACGCCATGAGCCTTTGATCGCTCTCTATGCCTGGCATCTCCCCGTAATGGCCTATTCGGCGCCTTCATACATTGCGGTGTCTCCCGAGGAATCCACGCGTGCGGGTGACGCGCTCGTGGAGCAGGCAGTGGGCGAGCTGGCTTCAGAGTTCGATGTGAAATACGAGATTCGCTCGGTAGAAGGTCCCGCGAGCAAAGTTTTGCATGACGTGGCGTCCTCAGGCGAAATTGATCTGGTAGTCGTGGGTAGCCGTGGACACAACGCAATGACCAATCTGGTTCTCGGTTCGGTCAGTCACGCTCTTTCGCACCATACCCAAAAGCCCCTCGTAATCGTCCCTCATGACTTCAGCGATGAGCGAGATGTCGATGCCAAAAGGCGTGTCGTCGTCGGTGTCGACGGCTCAGACCGTGCGATAGTAGCCCTTCAATGGGCGGCCGAAGAAGCCGCGATTCATGACGCGGCGCTTGAGGTCGTTGTCGCTTGGACCTGGCTTGCCTATCCCGCCGACCTAGTGGTGTCCGTGCCAGACTGGACAGCGCTCAAGACGGCGGCCGACGAGATCATGGAGAAGAGTCTCGCTCAGCTACATGCCCCCGACCTCGAGATCATCAAGACGGTTCGCGAGGGTCATCCAGCTGACGTGCTGGTGGAACGTGCTGCGGCCGCTCATCTCCTCGTCGTCGGCTCCCGAGGCCTCGGACACGCACGAGAGGTTCTCCTCGGCTCGACGAGTCACTATTGTGCTCACCGCTCTCAAAGTCCGATCGCGATCATCCCTTCTCCCTGAGTACGTGCGCCACACTCGTGGCTCGAAGTAGGCAGTGAGAGTCTCATAAGGTCGTTCTGGTGACTGCGCTGCTGCAAAACAGCTTCGCTGCTGCAAAACGAGCGTGTCGAAAAGGATTGGTAATGCTACCTTGCAGCAAAGCAGCATTGCAGGATATCTAGATAGACGCCATGTTCGCAAAGAGGGTGTAATGGTTGAGAAAAGCCAAATAGACCGTGCCGGTTGGGCCACTTCGGTGCTTCGCGATAATCACTTCCGCAGTTCCTTTGTCCGTGGTGTCTGGGACATACATTTCGTCGCGATAGATGAACATCACCACGTCTGCATCCTGCTCCAAGGAGCCAGACTCGCGAAGGTCCGCAAGGATCGGACGCTTGTCGCCACGTGCTTCCAAGTTTCGTGAAAGCTGCGAAAGCGCGATTACGGGGACATTCAGTTCACGGGCAAGGATCTTGAGACCCCGAGAGATCTCAGAGACCTCTACTTGTCGGTTCTCGACGTTACGCCGACCCGACATGAGTTGAAGATAATCCACCACCACCAAGCCAAGACCCTCTCTCGCCTTCAGGCGCCGTGCGCGCGCTCGAATATCGAGCACAGTCAAATTGGGGTCGTCGTCGATGAAAATCTTCGCCTCTGCGAGACGGCCAATCGCCAGGTGGATCTTCTCCCAGTCCTTCTCCTGAAGTCGACCTGATCGCAACCATGTGGAATCGACCCTTGCCTCGGCGGCGACGAGACGCTGGGTCAGTTCTTGATGACTCATCTCGAGTGAGAACATCAGCACGGGTTCACTTATGGCCTTTGCCACGTTGACTCCAAGACCGAGTGCAAACGAGGTCTTACCCATGCCAGGTCTTGCCCCTACGATGACCAGATTGGAGGGCTGTAGCCCCGATAGTATCTCGTCGAGATCGATGAAACCAGTAGGAATTCCCGTCACCGCGTCGGACCGACCGTACAGGGATTCGAGGTCATCAAGTGTTTGCATCAGGACCTCGCGGAGCGGCATCATCGTGTCTGATGTCCGATGCTCAGCGACCTCAAAGATCTTCGCCTCTGCAAGATCGACCGCCGCAGCCACATCTTCAGGAAGCGCGTACGCCAATTCAGCGATATCGCTCGCCGCACGAATCAGCTTGCGGAGCAGCGAATATTCCTCTACGATCTGCGCGTAGCGTCCGGCAGATGAGATGGCGGGTGTACTCGCTTGGATCGCCACAAGCGCCTCGAGGCCACCAACTTGATCGAGTACACCGGCACGTTTCAGTTCCTCCGCAACGGTAACGGTATCATTTGGCGCCCCTTCCGCATGAAGAGTCGCAATGGAGCGAAAAATATGACGGTGCGAAGGTTTGAAGAAGTCATCCTCTGTCACTACCTCGACCGCTTCGGACACCGCCTCACGCGAGATCAACATGGCGCCCAGCAGCGATTCTTCGGCCTCTATCGAATGAGGGGCCACCCGACCGAGCATTTGGTCGAGCTGCCCCTCACTACGCATTTGGTCGGCTCTCGCCATCGCGATCTACCGCACCCTTGAAGTGTTACTGCTCTTCCGCAGTGACTTCGACGTTGAGTCGGATCTCAACCTCGCTGTGCAAGCGCACAGGAACCTGATGATTTCCGGTGGACTTTATCGGTTCACTGAGGTGAACTACCTTGCGGTCGAGCTCGATGTCGAGCGCGTTCTTGACGGCATCAATCAGGTCATGAGAGGTGACCGAGCCGAAGAGCTTGCCTTCCTTGCCTGCCTTTGCAAGGATAGTGATGGTGGTAGACACGAGCCTAGAAGCGAGCTGCTCGGCCGCCTCCTTCGCCTTGTGGTCACGTATGTCCCGTGCACGACGCATTGCGTTTGCTTGAGATACGATTCCATCACTCGCGACGATTGCCTTACCCTTCGGCAGTAAGAAGTTACGCCCATAGCCATCGGCTACATTGATCAGATCTCCGCGCTTGCCAAGTCCCGAAACGTCTTC
>JBMFXL010000265.1:0-3124 GCA_049964275.1 Acidimicrobiales bacterium
ATGATGCGGTAGGCCTGGCCTGGCCCAAGCGGGGTCGTCGCATGTCGTCCGGCCGCGATGGTATCGATGACTCGGAGCGAGACGGGCGTCTCGTGCGATGCGTCGACGAGGTCGCCTGCGCGCACCGCGAACCCATCGACCGCAGTGTTGTCGAAGGGAGGCACGTTCTCCTCGGCACGGATCGTTATGGAGGTGGTGAGCCCGAGTGCGTGGGCGAGCGGCACTGCGCGAGGATGGAGCGGGGCGATGGAGTCGAGGACGATGGACTGTGCTTCAGAAAGTGAGATCACGACTCAAGGGTAACCCACACCTCGAACCCACGGTGACGTCGGTGATCAGACCTGCCGGTACCTGTTTATTCCACGCCCGCGTCGATGGAAGCAACGAAGGATCGAAGGATCGCCTCCATGTGGGGTGCGAGGTCCTCCCTCGCGAGCGCGATCTCCACCGTCGCGCGGAGGTAATCGACCTTGTTGCCGATGTCGTACCGCTTGGAGGTGAACGTCACACCGACGACCTCCTGCTCGCTAAGGAGATCACCAATGGCGTCGGTGAGCTGGATTTCGTTGTTTCGACCGAGTGGCGTTCGCTCGAGTGAGTTGAAGATCTCAGGGGTAAACACGTAGCGACCCATAATGGCGAGGTTGGATGGCGCTTCCTCGGGAGATGGCTTCTCAACGACTCCTCGGATCCGGTACTGGTTGTCGCTGATGTGCTCCACGTCCACGCAACCGTAGCTCGAGATCTCCTCCGGGGGGACCTCCTTGAGGGCGAGCACGGTTCGGCCGAACTTCCCAAACACCGCGAGCATGTTCTCAAGCAGATCCGACTTCTCTTCCATGATGTCGTCGGCCAACATCACTGCGAAGGGATTCTGCCCGACGTGGGACTTCGCCGCGAGCACTGCGTGACCGAGCCCGAGGGGAGCACCCTGTCGGAGGTAGTGGATGTCGCCGAGTGCCGCAATGCTTCGGACCTCATGGAGTGCATCGGTCTTGTGCGCCTGTTCCAAGTAGTACTCGAGTTCGAAGGACCGGTCGAAGTGATCCTCGATCGAGCGCTTGCCGCGTCCAGTGATGATCAAGATGTCGCTCAGTCCCGCGCGCACGGCTTCTTCGACGACGTACTGGATCGACGGCTTGTCGACGACGGGAAGCATCTCTTTTGGTTGTGCCTTGGTGGCAGGAAGAAATCGAGTGCCGAGACCGGCAGCGGGGATAACGACCTTGTTCACGCGTTGAGCCATGCTCTGAGCCTACCGAAGCGCAGGCCCGAGAGCCTCGGAAAGACGACGCAGGTGCAGATAACAGGAGCTAGAATTAGCACTCAAAGGTTGAAAGTGCTAACGACGGGAGCGGCAATGCCCACCTACGAATACCAGTGCAAGTCCTGCGGGTACAACTTTGACGTCGTTCAGTCCTTCTCCGATGAGCCGCTTAAGGTCTGTGAGAAGTGCGGGGGCGAACTCCGAAAGGTCTTCGGGAACATTGCGATCACCTTCAAGGGCAGCGGTTTTTATAAGACGGACTCCCGTTCCTCGAGTTCGTCCACCGTCGCGCCCTCAAGCTCTTCCGGAGACGCAGCCGCTTCGTCCTCTGGGGACACCTCCACCTCGACCAGTGCGCCTGCTCCGTCCTCAGCGGACTCCTCCTCGAAGACCGATACGTCCTCCAAGGCATCCTCAGGGAGTTCCTCCTCAGACGCTGCTTAGCGGTAGTGTGCACCTCACTCGCACACCGTGCCGACCGGCCCTACGCAGTCAATGTCCTTCGGGGGAGGGTGGCAGTACCTGGGGTGACCAGAACCTCGGTGGATCGACGTGATTCCATGAGAGCCTCGCGTCCTTGAGCTTGTCGAGCAAGGAATGGGGAGTCATGGGATGGGTTGCGAGCTCGACGTAGCTTGTTCCGATCGCGGCAGGTACGTGGGCGTCGCTTGCACATGCTTTGGCGATGCCTAGTTGGTCTGCGAGATCGCAGAGTCCGTAGTAGGTCGCCTCCGATGCGCGCTTGCCGTTGCCGACCTCGATGATGTCGACGAGACCTTCTCCTGCAATCGCCATGAGCTCCGCGATCTGAATGGAGTGTCGGGCGCTGTCGCCCGGATGAGGGACGTAGACGAGTCCGCCTTGCGCCCTGATCGCGGCGGCAACGTCGACGAAGCGTCCGAGGCGGGGGAGGGATTCCTCGAGGTAGAGCCCGATGACCTCTCCGAGGTCGGTGCGGGTCTCTTGTCCAATGATGCAGCGAGGACCAAGCCGAGCAGCGATTTCACGCGCGCCAAGCGTGGTCCCGTGATCGGTGACCGCGATCATGTCGAGCCCGGAGGAAGCGAATGCCTCGACGAAGCTCGCGATCCCTGTCACCGAATCCCCTGACCGATAGGTGTGGGAGTGCAGGTCGATGCGACAGGTCCCTGCTCCGCCATGATGCTGCTCGCCACTCACGAATATGGATCGTAGGCGGTGGGCCCACCAGTGAGGGAGCGAGACGTGGTCGGGTTGAGGCGTGAACGTTCCCGTAAGTGAATGCCGAGCGGGAGTGAATTGGTCTCGATCGGGCAAATAGGGGGTGAAAGAGGCTAGCTTTTGAGGTAACTGACCAGTGGAGGCGGCGTGCGTTCTCGATTTCAGCGTGTTTGGCCAAAGGCTCGGGTGGTTGGTTCAGTCGCGCTGCTGCTTATCCTCCTCCATTCCGTGCATTGGTCACTCGTGCTTCCTCGAAGTTCGGCAACGCTTCGATTGCTTGCGCTCGCGGCGGTGGTTGGAGTCGGTGCGGTCCTTCTGTCGGTGCTTCGCTGGCAGCGTGTACTCGTGGCGCTGGGTCGACCGACCAAGATGCGCGCGCTCCTGCGAATGTACTTCGCTTCGCTATTTGTTTCGAACTTTCTTCCCTCGACGGTCGGTGGGGATCTTATGCGCGTCTCGTGGTTGCGTCATCGTTCCGGTATCTCCGATGCGGTCGCCTCGGTGGTGGTGGAGCGCCTCACTGGCTGGATCGTGCTCCCGTTCATCACGTTGGTTGGGCTATTGGCGAACCCGGAACTCTTGCACCTTGGGTCCTCCTCGCGCATCGCGATCGTGATCGCGCTCGCCACGCTGGGTGCCTTAGTGGTCATCGTGGGC
>JBMFXL010000266.1:0-3123 GCA_049964275.1 Acidimicrobiales bacterium
GCCGTTGACCAGTGCCGGATTACTCCCCATCAGAAGCGTTCGGCTGCGTGTGGAGCTGGCGAAGAATCGCCTCGATACGCTCACCACCGTCGAGCGAAGGATCAAGTCGGAAAGAGAGCAACGGCGTTCGCTTCATACGAGTCTGACGGGCGATAGCGCTCTGAAAGAGGCGCCGATTCTCCTCGAGCGCTTCCGCGATCTCATCGTCGAGCCGCGACACGAAGATCGTTGCGTGCTTGAGATCAGGATCGACCGCAACATCAGTCACCGTGACCAAGTCGAATCGCTCCTCGAAGTTCGCGCGACGCTCGAGCTCTTCGGCCACTACCTCACGAACCACCTGGTTCAGCCGGGCGACACGAGGGTAGTTACGATTCGACTGTCTTGGTGTTGGCATTGTGCAGTGGCTCGGTGCTATCTGCGCGGAATCTCGCGCTCTTCATAGGTCTCAATGATGTCACCGGACTTGAGATCCTGAAAATCGGAGAGTCCCACACCACACTCGAAGCCAGTTTGCACCTCTCGGACGTCATCTTTGAATCGACGGAGTGAGGCAATCGAGCCCTTCCACAGAATGACACCTTCGCGAAGGAAGCGCACCTTGGAGCCTCGGGTAATCGTCCCGGACCTCACGTAACAGCCCGCAACCGCGCCTACGCGTGGTACCCGGAAGACCTCTCGAACCTCGGCTTCGCCCGTTACAACCTCTTCGAACTCCGGTGCCAACATACCAACCACCGCAGATTCGATATCCTCGAGCACCTTGTAGATGATCTCGTAGGTTCGCACCTCGACGCTCTGGCTCTCGGCAAGCTCGCGAGCGCGGCGATCAGGTCGCACATTGAATCCGATGATGGTCGCATTCGAAGCCGCCGCGAGATCCACATCGGCCTCGGTGATGCCGCCGACCGCACGATGCACGATTGAGACTCGCACCTCGGGTCGCTCGAGCTTCCGAAGCGACTCGGTGAGCGCCTCGAGACTTCCTTGCACGTCTGCTTTGACGATGAGATTCAGCGTGGCAGTCTCACCCTGCTGAATCTGTTCGAAGAGATCCTCGAGTTTCGCACCGGACGGGAGACCAGCACGAACCGCATAGCTCGCCATCCGCATACGCTGCTCACGAGTCTCTCCAACGGTTCTCGCCGTGTTGAGTTCATCGGTACCATTGAGCAGATCTCCCGCAGCAGGAACTTGTGAGAATCCGAGTACCTGCACGGGTGTGGACGGACCCGCCTCCTTGATGTTGTCACCATGGTCGTTGAGAAGCGCCTTAACCCTTCCCCAGGCATGGCCAGCCACGACAGGATCGCCGATTCGGAGGGTACCGGATTGCACGATCACCGTCGCCACAGGTCCGCGGCCGACGTCAAGGTTTGCTTCGAGCACCGTGCCACGTGGACGACCAGAGGGGTTCGCTCTCAGTTCAAGGACGTCTGCGAGCACGAGGATCTGCTCGAGGAGGTCATCGATCCCAAGGTTCTGCAATGCCGAGATCTCCACGGTAATCGTGTCACCACCCCAGGCTTCGGGAACCAACTCATACTCTGAAAGTTGTTGCATGACACGATTGGGATCTGCATCCTCACGATCGATCTTGTTGACCGCAACGATGATCGGTACCTCAGCTGCCTTGGCATGATTAATCGCCTCAACCGTCTGTGGCATCACCCCGTCATCTGCCGCCACGACGAGGACGACAATGTCGGTCACCTTGGCACCACGGGCTCGCATCTGAGTAAATGCTTCGTGACCGGGTGTGTCGATGAAGGTAATCTTCCTGTCGCCTACCTCAACCTGGTATGCACCGATGTGCTGGGTGATACCGCCTGCCTCCGAGGCAACCACGTTGGCCTCGCGAATACGGTCGAGAAGTTTCGTCTTGCCGTGATCAACATGCCCCATGACCGTGACGACCGGCGGTCGCTCCTCGGTCGCCTCAGGTACGACGGATTCGTCTTCGTCGAGATATTTCGCCGACAGCATTGCTTCTTGTTCTTGGCCGGGATCTACGAGACGTATCTTTGCGCCGAGTTCGGCAGCGAATAGTTCGATCATGTCGTCAGAGAGTGACTGCGTGGCGGTAATGAGTTCGCCTTGCAAAAGGAGGAAACGCACGACATCGCCCGCTCCGCGGTTCAGCTTTGGACCCACCTCTTGTGCGGTCGAGCCACGTTCGATGATCACCTCTCCCTCGGGAACAGGTGCCGATGACGGTGTGTAGGTGGTTACTTGCGTCGGCTCGAGCTCTTCAAAGGTCTTCCGCGAACGACGCTTAGATGGCTTTGACTTGGGTCGGACACCTCGTCCGCCGCCACGTCCGCCCATGGGAGGAGGAGAGCTTGCACCAGGTCCGCCCGGACGCGCTCCACCAAATCCACCGCCCGACGGCCTTCCACCACCAAATCCACCGCCCGAGGGCCTTCCACCACCGGTACTAAAGCCTCCCGGTCGATCTCCTCGAGGGGGACCGCCAACTTGAGGTCCGCCCGGACCTCTCCGCTCTCCCGGACCGCCAGGGCGTCCGCCCGGCGCACGGTTATCCGGTCGCTGAGGCGCGCCACCACGCTGATTCGGGCCACCAGGTCCTCGACGAAAGCCGCTTTCCTGTCCAGGAGGGGCACCGGTAGGACGGGGCGGAGGGGGAATCGGCCGACCGCTCAGTGATCTCATGGGGCCGGGAGGAGGTGGAATAGGACGACCGGTCGTCGGAGAGACGGGTCGACCTTCAAAACTTCCTCGCTCACGAGGCGCCCGCGGTGCAGGCCGGAATTCACTTCCGCTTCGCGGCTGCGATGCTTGTTCACCGCCATGTGAAGCGGGACGCGTCCGCGTCTCGAGAGAATCCTCTGCATTGAGCCGTGCAGATTCCGCCGCGATCACCTTGGCGAGATCCTCGCGAGCCGGTGAGCTAGGCGCAGGCGAAGGAGTCGGCGCCTTGGCAGGAGCCTCCGAGACCTTTGGAGCCTCGACGGGAGCAGCGGGCGCTGGCGAGGATTCAGCCGGAGCAGAAGGGGCGTGGCCCTGAGAACTCCCAAATACGCCGACCCCTTCGCGCTCCGCCTTACGGCGAACACGATCGGCCTGTGCGTCCTCTATCGAGGACGAATGACTCTTGACGCC
>JBMFXL010000267.1:0-3117 GCA_049964275.1 Acidimicrobiales bacterium
CTAGCGAGCGTTACCCCACGGTGACCGGCTGGGGCGCCGCGTCAGTCGCGCGTTCGGTGCGAAAGCGGTCTTTCTGAGAGCCACCCGTGACCTGATGGAGCCCCACAAAGCGGGCGGTAAGGGCCCGGAGCTCATCTGCCGCACGATCCACCAGGCGCGATGCGTCTTGGGAGACCTTGGCGCTTTCAAGCGTGTGGTCGGACGCCGTAACGAGCGCGCCGGTCGAATGAGCGATGGCATTCGCCGAGTCGGTCGCGATCTCGGTCATGCGCCCAATCTCGTCGGTGGTCACCGACTGCTCCTCGACAGCTGAGGCAATCGAGCTCTGCAGGTCACTGATCTGCGTGATGAAGCTCTGCACCTTCTCAACGGACGTGATCGTGGCATTGGACTCCGCAACCATTGTGTCAATGCGCGCGCGAATATCCTTCGTTGCCTTCTGGGTCTCGTTCGCGAGCTCTTTCACCTCGC
Source organism: Acidimicrobiales bacterium (assembly GCA_049964275.1). Taxonomy (GTDB): domain Bacteria; phylum Actinomycetota; class Acidimicrobiia; order Acidimicrobiales; family Acidimicrobiaceae; genus JAJYZP01. Next base: position 472 of record JBMFXL010000267.1, read on the forward strand.
CCGCAACCACTGCGAAGCCCTTGCCTGCATCCCCCGCTCGCGCCGCCTCGATCGCTGCGTTGAGCGCAAGAAGGTTGGTTTGCTCGGCGATCGAATTGATGATGCTGATCACTGATTCGATCTCGCGCACCGAGGACCCAAGAGTCAACACCTCGGCATTGACGCCGTCGGCAAAGGTCGCTGCTTCTCTCGCCACCGTGGCGGCAGAGGAAGCGTTGTCGGCGATCTCACGAATGGCGGTCCTGAGCTCTCCCGTCGATATCACCACCGAGTTGATATTGGTCACCACCTTTTCGACTGACTCGTTCACATGGGAGGTGCTTTCGTAGGATTCCGTTGCGGAAAGATTGATCTTTTCCGACGCATGATCGAGCTTTTCTACCTCGCGAGAGACTCGATCTGTCGCACCGACGACTCCGGTCACGGTATCGACGAAAATGCTGGCCACGCGCGCGAGGTCGCCGAACTCATCGTCTCGCTCTGCATCGATCCCTGGACGCTCATTGCCTCCGTTAAGCAGGAAGTCGAAGAAGCGAGTAATCGCCTCGAGTGGACGGATCACGAGCGACCGGAATCCCACTCCGAGAAGAATGATGAGTCCAACTCCCACCAATGAGACGACGATCGAGATCACGAGCAAGGTCGTCTGTTTGGCACCGACTCCACCTACGGTTTGGCTCTGGAGAGAATCGACCTCCTTCGAAAGCGCAGGAAGTTGGTTGGTCAGGTCATTGGAGACCGCACCGTTACCATTGAGCTGCTGATCGAACGCCTGATGCGACTTACCCTGTGCCGCGAGCGCGTAGACGCGATTCGCGTTGATGTCATACCCGGCAACGTCTCGAGCGATCCGTTGAGCAGTCAGAGCAATTGGAGAACCCGGGACTGCAAGTCGACTGATCGTTTCGAGGGATGCATGTATCGTCGCCGCATCACCCTGAGACGCCGACTTCCACGAAGCCACGCTGGAAGGTGGTCCGGACAGCACGGCGAACGCATAGTTATTCAGGTCGTCGTCGTACTTCCAGTAGTACTCCCCGAGGTGCCGAAGCGCACCGGCCATCTTTAAATCGGTGGCGGTGAATCGCGACACCGCCTGCTTTGAGCTGATCGACTGCCACGAAAGGAGGCCCGCACCGATCAACTGAAAGCCGAGCACCACTACTAACCAGGTCGCTGCCTTTCGAAACAGACGCACCATTCCTCCATCTCACGCTCAATATCCATGGATAGATTCGGCAAAGCAAGAGGAATCTTGAGCATCAAAATCTCAATAAGTCCAGGTAAACATGTTCCAGACGTGGCGCATGGCAGCGTCAAGGCCACACTCGCGCGATGTGTGGCCTTGAGTTGATCCTAAGACATCGCTTACCCCTCGAGTGCGCTCGGTTTAGTCTTCGTAGGTGTAGGTATACGGGTTGTCGATGACTCGGGTCTCAGGAATGTCGGGATACATGCCTTGCTTCCACTGCTCTTCGCCGAGAATTCCCTCGAGGTGGGTGACGGTTTCGTCAATCTTGGCTCGGGCCGCCTTGAGATCGATCTCAACGAGGTCGTTCTCGTATTTGACAATCGCACCGCCGACTACCACGGTGTGGACATCTGCTCGTTGGGCCTGGAATGCAAGATGGCCATAGGGGTTCAAGATCGGGAACATCGCTGGCGACCGATCATTCTTCACTAGGACGACATCTGCACGCTTGCCGACCTCGAGGCTTCCGAGATCAGCATCTCGGCCGATGGCACGAGCGCCGCCAATTGTGGCCATCTCGACGACATGCTCGGCACGTAGGGCCGCGTGCGTCACGGTCTCGCCCTTCTCGTGCGCCACGAGGTGCTCCATGGCTCGATCGGCACCGAGCGTTACGCGCATTGCCGAGAACAGATCTCCCGACCACCACACCGACGTGTCGTTGGACAGCGAGCCAGGAATACCGTACTGCCGCAGTCGGTAGGTGGTTGGGTAGCCCTGACCAGCGGACTCCTCAGACTCAGTCGAGACTGAGACTGAGCCACCCGTCGCTGCAATGCGATGATAGGAGTCGGGGCTCAACGAGGCCGCGTGGACATAGACCGTGCGATCAGTCATGAAACCATGCTCGTACATGAGACGGATGCCTTCGTCATTCGTCGCACCCCAGACCCCCGCATGGGTCGTCACGGGAATACCGAGCTCCCGAGCGACCTCGAATGCCGCCTTCTCGGGGAACGCGGGGTCCCCTGGTACATCAAAGGCAAGCTGGAACTGGAACTTATCATTCTCGGCGTCCAATGCACGCTGAGCGAATGCGCGGAAGTCCGGGGACGTAGACCACTCCCACGGACCCTTTTGAATGTTTCCGTACGCAAGCACGGAGCGACCCGGTAGATCACGCATCGCCTGAAGGGCCGCCTCCCCGTGCGCGACCGATTGGAGTCCGTGTGACCAATCGACGGTCGTTGTGACGCCTGCATCGAGCGCCTCAATCAGGCCCAAGAGGTTCCCCACATAGATGTCCTCTGGCCTAAAGTGCTTGCCCCACTCGAGGTAATACCAGACGAAGTACTGGGTCAGTGTCCAGTCTGCACCGTAGCCGCGCATGGCCGTCTGCCAGAGATGGCGGTGCGTGTCGATCATGCCCGGCATCACGATGCCGCCTCGAGCGT
>JBMFXL010000268.1:0-3102 GCA_049964275.1 Acidimicrobiales bacterium
GGGATACCAGCGTTCGTCGGGATCGATCTCTGGCAGCACGCCGAGTTGCGCAAGCGCACTCGCCCTGGCGCGAGTCTGTTCGGTTTCCTCCTCGGAAAGCAAGAGCCCAAGCCTCTCCGGGGGGTGCGCCGCGAGTTCGCTGAGGCGGTTTCGAAGCTGCAGGGGAATGTCACAGCCCCCGAACTCCCAGATCACCGTGCGAAGCTTAGGCTCGTCGTGGAAGCAGAGCCCGTTGTCGATGCCCCATATCTGGTTGTGCGCGTCGATCAGTACGTGTCCCGACTTGCGATCGGAGTTGTTGGCCACGATATCGAAGACGGCAAGTTCGACGAACCGGGGGGCAAGGTCCTCCCGTTCCTCCAGGGTGAAATAGTGTTCTGCAAAGTCGGCCTCGATGAAGAGTTGGAGTGATCCCTCTTCAAACGGAGCGTCATGTCGGAGTACCGTAGGGGGAATGAGGTGGAGTTCGAGGGCTTCGGAGAGCTCGTAGGCGGCGACCTCACGTCGGCAGAGCCCATCGGGAAAATCCCACAGCGGGCGCTCTCCGCGTCGAGGCTTGTAGACCGCGAGTACCGACGCGTCGTTATTGGTCACCTCGACGAGGAAGGTGGCATTCGAAGAGTTCGGCATTCGACCGAGTACCCGGATGGCACCTGTCTCGAGCAGCTCGGTGCGCGCTAGAGCGTCGGCGCGGAGTGACCGTTGGTTCTCGGACAATTGTGACCATTTGGATCAAGTGGATATCCACACAGCGGACATGGAGGTCGTCCACCTTCGATCAGACGAGTTCCCTCGATCGCAAGCGACGCAGCACGCTCCCGTGACATCCCGACGAATGCTTGCGCGCCGTCTGGATCCCCGGCTTCGTCAATGGTGATCTCCACTCGATCTGCGCCTTCGTCGTATTGCAGTGCCATGGTGCCGGCGACGAAGTCGATGGGTTCAGACGGGTCGAGCGGTTCGAGCTCGCTCAGCTCCCCTGGGCGAGGCATCTCGGAGATGAGCTGGGCGAGATAGTGCACGAGTGAAGCGAGCTGCGCCTTTTCGATCTTGAGCGTAAGGACTGCACGTCCATGACGTGCTTGGAGTAGGAATACCCGCTGTCCCGGTTCTCCAATCGCAGCCACGGCGATCGAGTCGGCCTCGGAGAAATCATAGGTTTCGCTCACTCAATGGGCCTTTCTTGGAAGGAGGGGGGTCGTATTGGTCGAGACTACCGTCGGTCGTCCATCGTGATAGGCGAGGACGGAGATCGATGCAGTCGTGACGTTGATCCGCTGGAATTGATCGAGGTGGAGCCCAAGCGCATCGGCTATCGCTGCCTTGATGGGATCTGCGTGTGAGAAGCAGACGACTACCCCACCGCGGTGTGCGACCTCGACCTCTTCGAGGAAGTGTACGATCCGAGAAGACATTTCAGTGAACGATTCTCCACCCGGAAAGCGAAACCGAGATGGTGCGCCTTGAACGGTCTTCCACTCCGGCGTCTTCGAGAGATCCTTGAGCGAGCCACCGGTCCATTCTCCAAAGTCACACTCGAGTAGCCCTTCTGCGGGTTGGATCGGCAGCCCCGTCCGCTCCCCGTAGGGTGCGGCGGTTTCCTGTGCCCGTTCGAGCGGAGATGCAAAGATCGCAGTAGGAGTGGGATACGCGTCGAAGAGTCGATCTGCTGCTGCTGCTGCTTCTGTATGTCCTTCATCGGAAAGGTGGAGCCCTTCCGCCCGTCCGGGGAGGACCTGACCCGTCGTGGGCGTCTTTCCGTGACGGACGAGCACGACGAAGGTCTCGGAGGGTTTCTCCTTGGCTCGGCGCGTTCGTGTCCGTGCCGAAGCGGGTGCTTGCTCAGAGGATGAGGTCATGACGATCTCACCCTAGCGGCAGTGTCCATGTCCCAGGGGCAGCGGGTTCGGTCAGCTCAGTCGCTCGATGATCATTGCCATACCCTGCCCGCCGCCGATGCACATGGTCTCGAGACCGTACGTCTTGTCGAGCGTCTGGAGGTCGTTGATGAGGGTGGTCATGATCCGCGCTCCGGTCATACCGAAGGGATGTCCAAGTGCGATCGCACCACCATGTGGGTTCAACTGCGACTCGATCGAGATGCCCACCTCCTGGCATACCGGGAGGACCTGGGCGGCGAAGGCCTCGTTGAGCTCGACGATGTCGATGTCGTTGATCGACATCCCTGCGCGCTTGAGGACGCTTCGACATGCCTCGATTGGTCCCACACCCATGATCTCTGGCGCGAGACCGGTGACGGAACTCGCCACGATCTTCGCGAGTGGTGTGATGCCAAGTGCACGGGCACGCTCCTCGGACATGACGACCACCGCGGCGGCTCCGTCGTTGAGCGGACATGAGTTACCTGCGGTGACCGACCCGTCCGGTCGGAAGACTGGAGGGAGCTCACCGAGGCGCTCGAGCGAGGTATTGGCTCGTGGGCCGTCGTCGGTCGTGATGACGGTGCCATCGGGTCGGGTCACGTTGATGATCTCGCGTTCGAAAAACCCGTTTGCTTGTGCGGCCACCGCACGATCTTGGGAGAGCTTGGCGAACTCGTCCATCGAGCGACGGGACACGCCGAACTTCGCGGCGACGTTCTCCGCAGTCTGGCCCATCGGGATGTACATTTCGTTGACGAAGTCCGCTCGATCGTGATCGGTGAACCTAGGGTTCATATCCTCTGGATCGAAGCCCTTGAGGGCGGTCCGGCTCACGCTTTCCACACCACCACAGACGAAGGTGTCACCCTCTCCTGCCTTGATCGCGTGAAAGGCCATTCGAATCGCTTGGAGTGAGGAGGCACAGAAACGATTGACGGTCGTCCCGGGCACCGTATCAGGGAGACCGGCGAGCGCGGCAATGTTGCGACCCACGTTCATGGACTGTTCGCCATGGTGCATCGCGGCTCCCACGATCACATCGTCGATCGAGTCACGCGGGAGCGCGGGAATGGTGTTGAGCACGTGATCGACGACCATCGCGGCCATATCGTCTGGCCTGACGTCGATGAGCGAGCCCTTGAATGCGCGACCGATCGGCGTGCGGCCCGTTGCGACGATGACTGCTTCTGCCATGGCTACCTACCTTGTGCATCGGTTA
>JBMFXL010000269.1:0-3098 GCA_049964275.1 Acidimicrobiales bacterium
CGCCTCGCGCTAAGACCTCTACGACAACCACACCACCAAATACAGGGGCCAGGCAAATGTCTGGCCCCTGTGAATTAATATGTTTCCGCCGATCTGCGCTTGCTCCGTAGGTCGCGCAATTGTCTCATCTGCCTATGAGTAGGCACTCTTGACGAAAAGTGATCGACTGAAAGATGAAAGTGCGGCTATTTCTTGGACGCAGTGTGTGGCTCATATTGTTCGCGACGCCTCGCGGAACCGAAGAGAATGACTCCGGTGAGGCCGAGACTGATCACGACGTACCAGTAGGTTGGCCCTGACCAGGGCTCACCGGTCGCTGCCGATGGCACCGCCACGATCACGGTTCCATTCGTTGAGGGCTGATTCGAACTCGTGAGCAGCGTTGCCGAGGTGCCCGAGGTTGAGGGAGTGCTGCCGCCTGAACCGGTGGATGCCATTGTCGTCGAGGGGCCACTAGAGGGTTGAGTGACGGGTGTGACCAACGTGGTCGTTGTCGGAGCCTGTATGGTCGTTGTCGGGCCCAGTGATGTAGTCGTTCCACCATCGGTCGTCGGCGTGGTGGGCGGACAATAAGTACCTGTGAAGCCCACATGCTCAACCTCGGTCCCACCAAGCAGGCTGTCGACGTAGATAGACCCATCCACCTGCGCATTTTGGTAGATGACGAAAGCCTGAGGAGCGAGGATCGTACCTTCCCACTGTGTGGTCCCGAAGGTCAAGGAGGTGGCATTGGGGAAGTTCCACATGACGGTGGGGGCCCCAAGACCGCCCGTCAAATTGATCGTCGCGAGCTTGCTCAGATCCACCGCACCAACGTCGGTAATGTTGATAACCACTGTTGTCGATGCCTTGTCGCTAATCGTGAGCGTACTCCCCGGGGAGGGCGCGAGGCTGGAGATAGGGCCGTTGTAGACATCATTTTGCCCTCCGGCACCGGTGAGGACAAGGTGCGTTGGGTCCGAACTCGAGAGTGTCATAGTGCTAGGTTCACTCGCGAAGTCTGAGGACGCTTTGGAGAGGCCTGACATGGCGACCCCGAAGTCGAGCGGCGAGGTGGAGGTCACACCTGAAGAGGTGATGACTCCTTGTCCGTTGTTGTAGATCGTTGGTGTCCCAGAGTTCGAAGCGTAGGCGACGTTGCCCGACGAAATGGCGATCTTCGAGGTTCCAGCGAGATCTGGTGCCACGAGACTGTAGCCACCTCCTGGGAGCGAGCCTTGATTCGGTCCACCAATCGTGTAGGCGAAGGAGGCGGCGGTATTCAGCGAAGCAAGTCCTCCCACACCGACGGCACCGACCGCATCGCCATGATTCGTGGTGTAGTTGCCCCCGGTGAATATCGCGAAACTCCCAAAGTTCGAGATTCCGGTGTAGCTATTGAGCGAGATGCAGCTCGGTGGCGAGATTCCGTCACCATAGGCACCTGATGGAAGGAGAGCGATGCCGCTCATCCCTCCGAGTACTGACAACCCAATACATGCGGCACCCAAATTTCGGGCACGCCAAAGACTTCTTCCCTGCGAACTCACTTACACCACCCACGGTTGTTTTCTCACCCAGTAGAAATCTCACGATTTGCGAAATTTCTACTAAAGATTCTACGGTGAGTGGTCGATAATGGCAAGACCAATTTTCGGAGCGCGAATGCTGCGCTGCCAATTGGCGGGTTTAGCTTGGGTCGTGAAGTGGTGCGGGCCGTCCGAGTAGATACCCCTGACCGTACTTGACACCGAGTCTGAGCAGCACTGCGAGCTCCTCTTCAGTCTCGATGCCTTCAGCGATCAGGTCAACTCCTCGTTCCGCTGCGAGTCGCACCATTCCGCCGACGAGGGTCTGGTTGACCGCATTCCGATCGATGCCTCGGACCCAGGGTCGGTCGATCTTCACGAAGGCTGGGTTGAAGGTGGTGAGTTTGCCGAGTCCTTCGGGGTCAGGGGATCCGTCGTCGATGGCAAGGGACATTCCTTCGGGAATGGGAGGTAGCTCGACTCCGCCTCGTGGTGACTCTTCGTGGTCGAGGTTGCTCGATTTCACTTCGAAAATCACGCTTTCCAAGTTGTCGCCAAGTGCAGAAAGCAACGTCTCTTCGCGGTGGAGGAGGTCGGCGGATGTATTCAATGAGAGCCAGAGATCCTTGGGGAGATCCTTAGCTGCATCGAGCGCTGCGAGTAGCATGTTGCGTTCGAGCGCGATCGAAGCCTTCCCGCTGAGGTCACCCAAGTGCTCGGTAACCGAACCTCCGTCGTCAAATCTCGAGAGCGCTTCGTAGCCGACAACCTTCATCGAGGCGAGTTCGAACACCGGCTGGAAGTAGGTCGAGAACGAGTTGAGCTCGGTGTCACCGACCTGCGATGGTCCTCCGATGCCGATCGCCGACTGGGCATGTGGCGCCTCTTCGAGGAGTACGGCGCGGGATTCTTCGGAGATCGCGCGTCGATTGTCGGCGAGGATCCTTCCCCCGTCGAGCTCGACATTTCCGTAATGAAGTACTGAGAACCAATCGGTCGTCTGCGGAATCGAACCCCGGTGCTCGCTCCTGCGGCGACTCCGACGTGAAGGCTTCTTCTGGAACCAAGGCTTGACCTGTACTGCGATGTCGGATATCGAGTTGATTGGTCCTATGTAGGCGATGATCGCATAGAGGGCGAGTGTGATGTTGAGTACTGCATATGCAGCGTTGTACCAGTACTTGAGCTGGTAGTCACGCACAAGGGTGAACAAGGACAACAAAACGATGGCGTAAGGAGAAAGTACAAAGAGCATGGGTGCAACGGTGCGCTTACGAACCTTCGGCGTGCGTCCGAATACACCCTTGGTCCCGGTAATGATCTGGATCAATGAGTTCATGGTGCCGGCGAGATTCACCGGAATCAAAATGAGGTTGAATCCGTAGATTCGGAGGACGTCCATGCGCTTGTAGCCGCAGTACTTGAGGTCGGAGGCCATGGCGATGAAGTAAGGAAGCGCGAGAAGACCAAGGAGCGGACTGACGAGCTTGTTGGCGAAAGGATAGAAGAGCAACACGAGGAGACTGAGCGAACTCCAGGTGATCGACGCCATGTAGTTGAACCTGAGTAGCTTCTCGCCGAGACGAGTTT
>JBMFXL010000270.1:0-3087 GCA_049964275.1 Acidimicrobiales bacterium
GTGGCCGACTTCCCCTTGTAGGAGTGCGAGTCACACATTCCTCTCGGCCCGCTTCTTAGTCATCTGAAGTTCAGGTATCGGAAGGAGCGTTCGTCCCGCCAATGCTTCGAGCTTTTCTCGTTCATAGGCGCATCAGGCGTCGCGAGCCATCGTCGGGTAACTGGACGGTCACGCGGCTGGCGGTGCAAGGCCGAAATTGAGGCGTCCAGTCGTGCCTCGAACGATCGGGGTCACACTGAGGAATGCACAATAATTCCGAGGAAGGTCGTGGGATGCGCTCCGCCATCATTGAGGCTCGCCACCGATTGACTCACCGGATCCCCAGGAAGCTCGACTCGAAGACCGCGGACTCCCGAGCAAGACCCACCCCCATTACCTGTGACCCATGAAAGCGTGAACGACACCATGGACGGCCGCGTCCCGAGAGTGATTGAAGGTAGTGGCGTTCGCCGATTAGGGCTGGGTGCGCCGCCAAAGATGCCCGCGCGAACTTGGGTGGCATCCACTGTTGTGCCGTTATCGAGCGAAACCTGAAGCATGGGATAGCCCTCGACGGTACACCTATGAGATGCAGAGAGCGACTCTATGACGAGAACGCCTTCAGAGACGGCCGCACCCGGAAACTCTTCCACACCCACGAGGTGCGCACGTACATGGGCGCATGTTTGAGACAGTCCCCCATTTCTAGGCACCCCCTGTGCACCCGAACCAATCGGAAGGACGAGTCCTTCGCCGAACTCGAGAACGGCGAGCACCATGATCGCTCCGACAACAAGAATCGCTCCGACCATCATTCGCTTACGTTCTCGAGAGAGCATTCTCGTTATCGAACGCAATGACATCGGCTTCATCAAACCATGAGCCTCTCTGACCACGACGTCTCGATACCATGTCCGGTTCGAATTCGTGGGGACGCAATTGGGACCTACTCTAGCGAAATGGACCAAATCAGGCCAGCACGTGGCGCAACGCTTACAGTGCTCCCTCGCGAAGAGACGCACAGGGCGCGGCACGATAGAGTTAGGTATGCGTGACCGCCGGATTGAAGTAGTCATGACCATGCTCTCGTCCCACACAGAGATCTTCGCGATCATCGCGGACCCTAGGCGCCACTTCGAGTTCGACGGCTCTGGCATGTTGAGAGAGGCGGTCGAGGGTCGTCCCATCTCCGGCGTCGGCGATCGCTTCACCCTGAAAATGCACCGACTTTGCGACGACTACCTCATGATCAATTACGTCGTGGAGTTCGAGCGGGATCGGCGAATCTTCTGGGAACCCGCCCCCGGTGACGCGTCCAGGACGGAAGGTAACGATCCGAACAAGATCGGCATTGCAGCCGGCTACCGCTGGGGCTTCGAGCTCGAACCCTTAGGGGGCAACGAGACAAGGGTTACCGAGGTCTTCGACCCGGGACCGATACCCGATGATCTCATTCGCGATGGTGGTGTGTGGATCAATGGACAGAACTCCATAGCAGAATCGATGAAGGCAACGCTTGCGAAGCTCCGCGAACTGGCCACAAAGAGATAGTGCGCCAAACCCATGATCCTCCGAGTGATCCTGAACTTCATCACTCTCACCATATGACAAGCCAGGGAATAAAGGTGGAGGATGACTCGCCGGCCTGCTCGATGATGTAACCGGAACGCTCTGACATTGCCAAGTTACGCATCAGAGCGTCAGTGATGAATCGGATACTTACTGCACCCACCACCGACTCCGGTTCCTCGGTGCCTCAAGGGCGCACCGAGGAACCGGAGTCGGTCTCGCTCAACGTCACCGTCAGCGACGTACTCGATGAAGTAAAGGTCGGCTGATTGACCGTGCCTGAAGTTGCGGCGTTGATCGTAACCGCGGGATTGATGGTGAAGGTGATCTGATAGGTGCCGGCTGGATCAGTCGTACCCGTATTGCCACCACCCCAGTTGAATCCGTACGCGACCGCCCCCGTCGAGTTGATCTCCGCCGAGATCGCTCCGCTATAGACCGAGGTGTTCGTACTCGTATTCGTAATGGTCAACGTTGTGCCCGGACCCCACACCCTGGTCTGGGTTCCCCCATTGACGCCACTTTGGAACGTCGTGCCGTCGGTACCATGCGTGGCGTATCGATCATCAAGGTTCGGCGTCAAGTTGGTGATCGCGTATCCCTGGTACGGGCTACCACTAGCAGACATGTCGAGCAGCCCAACCTCGATGCGAACCGGCTGGTTGGCATGGATGGTTGGTGCATCAGTGAGGTTCGAGCCCCATTGCGCCGTGACGGTGGCTGAGGCCGCGTCGGTGCAGTAGGCGCTCCATGTCGCCGAGGTGAGGGGTGGTCTCGTTGATTGATCCATCAGAAATTTCTGATCGGAGGAATACTGCGGTGGAGACCCACGGATACAAGTCCTGCTCTATACGGACTGACCTCACAGGCAGGTGCTCGAGTCGATCGTGGTCCGGTGATGGAAACCCCGCCCACTTTCGAAGAGCCCGTCGTGGTGGACTCTGGTTCCACAATACGAACCAGGCGCTCGTAGTTGACGGTCCGGTGATTGACCTGACCGGGACCACTGGAAACCAATAGGTAAGTGTTTTCTCAGTGCATACCAACTAATTGGTTGATATGCTCTCCATATCTGCTAACCTAAAGGTATACAACGATCAGAACGAGCAGGCCAGGCTCGTCGAGAGCTGGACCGGAAATTCGGAGCTACGCAACTGGAGTCCATCCGAGTCCGGCCGCGATCAGGCTGGATCCGCGCGATCCGCGGGGCGCTAGGAATGAGCCAGGCGGTGCTGGCTGAACGCCTCGGGATCTCGAGCGCGGCGGTCAACAAGCTAGAGCATGCTGAAGTACACGGTGGCATAACGGTCGCCAAGCTGTCTCAGGTCGCACGAGCCCTCAACTGCACCCTGGTTTACGCCCTCGTGCCCAACTCGACTCTGGAGCAGACCGTCCTCGATCAGGCCACCGTCGAGGCAGAAGTACTCCTCGGTTACGCCGCCCGAACTATGGCGCTCGAGGCTCAAGGCATCAATGACGACCGCCAGCGAGAGGCGGTCGATCAATATGCGCGCCAGCTCGTGGCTAAAGGGAGGATCT
>JBMFXL010000271.1:0-3063 GCA_049964275.1 Acidimicrobiales bacterium
ACATAGTTCCGGTATTCGTATTCGTCGCCGCGCTCGTGTACGGATTCTTCGTGCGCAAGCGTCCGACCAAAACTCGTAACTAACGAATTGTTGTCAGTGAAGGGGGGCTTGAGCCCCCCTTCACTGCGTTTTGGGTTTTGTCCGCGGTTCGTGCAAGCAAGTGGCACCTGAGAAGGCCAAGTCGGGGCCCGTATGGGCGGCAATTAGAGTATCGGGGATCTTTATGCACGAGGTGATGCGTGCGTCGCATGCCAGCCATGCGAAGGAGGCAATGGGAGCTCAATGGCAAATTCGAGTGGATCTGGCGCGCAACGTTACGCTCATGCTAAGGCACGGCCACCTCGAAGGACGGGGAAGAGGGTGGGTCTTGTACTCGCTGTCGTGGTCGCGTTGGTGGTCGTTGGTGTGGGTGGTTTCGCCCTGTACGGACAGTATTTACTGAACCAGGTGCATCGCGTGACTGTCGGCTCGGAGGCCAAGCAGATTGCCGGGCAGCCTCTCAACGTACTGTTGATCGGTAATAACACTCGTGCGGGACTGAGTCCCAAGGAGGCGGCGCAGTTCGGTACCGCGGCACAGGTTGGGGGTGGACGCGCCGACGTTTCGATGATCGCGCACTTCGATCCGACCACGAAGAGTGTGACGCTGGTGTCTATCCCGCGTGATCTGTTCATCCCGATTCCTGGTACTCAGACCTTGCAGCGTGTCGATGCGGAGCTGAATCCGGCCAAGGGTAGCAAGACGGAGGATCCCAATCGGTTGGTCAAGACGATCGAAGATGACCTTGGGATCCCTATTCAGCATTACGTCGAGTTGAATTTTGACTCTTTTCAGGGCGTGGTCAATGCGCTTGGTGGGGTCAAGATGTATTTTCCGGCATATCTCCATGACGCGTACTCGGGGCTCAACATCACTCAGACGGGCTGTCAACTTCTCAATGGAGCGCAGGCCCTGCAAGTGGTTCGAGCAAGGCATCTACAGTATCGATTCCCAGGGGGCTCATGGCAGTATGACGGACTGGGTGATCTCTCTCGTACCCGTCGTGATCATATCTTTCTTAAGGTGCTTGCCTCCCAGGTGAAGGCTGCGGGGATTGGCAATCCAGTGAGGGACGTGTCGCTTCTGAAAAGTGTGTTGAACTTCGCGACAATCGATTCCGGCTTTAGTGAGTCTGAAATGCTGTCCTTGTTGTTGACCTATCGACATACCAGTGTGGCGACGGCTCCGACGGGGACGCTACCCATTGCCTTCGAGAATGGGTACTACTACAAGGGGGCCAACTATGGTTCAGTGGTATTCCCTCAGGAGCCCGCAGACCTTCAAATGATGCAGTCGTTGCTCGGGTATAAGACTCCCTTACTCCCACCTTCCTCGGTTTCGGTCACGGTCGTGAATGGAAGCCACAGCTATGGGGTTCAGGGGGGTGTGGCGTCGAAGCTGCAGGCATTGGGTTTCAAGGCGAATGCCGGAGGTATCTCCACGCCAGGCGGTAATCCGTCCGAGACGGTGATTTACTACACGCCTGGGCATATTGCGCAGGCAGAGGTGCTCAAGGCGTCGCTTTCCGGCTCGGTGATGATGGGTCAGGTGTCGAACCTGTCGGTGAGTACTCCACTCGAACTTGTCGTCGGGGATCAATTAGGCGTGGCGCAGAAAGTCACTCCTGCGCCGACGACTACGCAGGCGTCGACCTCGACCACCAAGGCTCCGAAGTCGAACTCGCATTCGTCAAGCGCCAACAAGACGACGACATCGGTATCGCTCCCAAATGTGACGGGAGCGACGCAGGTCAATGTAGTCCAGAATCCTGAACCTTGGGATCCGAGGGGCTGCTGAGCGCCGGAGAGTGGCGCGAGACGTTGGTTCGCTTCGGTGGCGCCGGGGTCTCCGTGTGAACGCTTGTAATAGGGTCCGTCTTGTGCGGCGTGGTAGGTGGGGTTCGGCTAGGGTGTGGGAAGTACCCGTGAAGTCAGTCCTGCGAGGCTGACACGGCGATGGAGGCTCTCAGTGTCCCATGTTGGCGAACGATCCGATAAGTCGGATCGTTTTTTGTTGTCTTCGGTGAGGCGAGTGCTCGATCGTGACGACATCACGCGTGCGATTCGCCGTATCTCCCATGAGGTCGTCGAGCACAATCGCGGTATCGATGACTTACTCCTTGTCTCTATTGAACGTGGGGGTCGTTGGCTCGCGGATGAGATTGCGGCGGTATTGCGTGAGATAGGTGCTCGAAACGTCCTTGTGGTTCCTTTGGATGTCTCTGAATATCGGGATGATCGAACCGGAGCGGTGCGCCCGTCTATTCGATCGGAAGATCGTGCGCTGCTTGATCAAAAGCGTGTGATCGTGGTAGACGACGTGCTCTACACAGGTCGAACCGTGAGAGCATGCCTTGACGCGATCATGTCTGCAGGTCGTCCCAGCGTCATCCAGCTTGCGGTCTTGGTCGATCGCGGCCATCGAGAGCTTCCGATACGCGCCGATTACGTCGGCAAGAATCTTCCAACCTCGCGGCGCGAGATCGTGTTGGCTTCCCGCGAAGGAGTGGAGATCGGTCAACTCGAAGGGGAGGCTGCGCGATGAATGGATCCTTCCTTTCCATTGATGATCTTTCTGACGAGGAGCTCTCAGAGCTGATCGGAAGAGCGCGCGCCTTTGGCGCACCAAGGGGAACCGTTCATCCGCACTTCGAAGGACATCGGAGTATCGCCGCGCTCTTCTTCGAGAAGTCGACGCGCACTCGACTGTCATTCGAGCAGGCGGCAATGCGCCTGGGGGTGTCGTTTGCGTCAATTGATATCGGGCACTCCTCTGTCGGAAAGGGGGAGTCAATCAAGAAGACGATCGAGACCGTGTCGGCATCTGGCTATGACGCCATCATCCTTCGGCATAACGGCGAAGGGATCGCAGCCCAATGTTCCCGCTGGTCGGCTTCGGCAATTATCAATGCTGGGGACGGTTGTCACGCGCACCCTACTCAAGCACTCGCAGACGCATTGACCCTTGCCGACCGTTTCGGGAGCGTCGAAGACGTTGCAGATAAGACGGTCGCAATCGTCGGTG
>JBMFXL010000272.1:0-3037 GCA_049964275.1 Acidimicrobiales bacterium
CTCCAGCAGAGGTCTACGCTGAGGCTGTTGCAATGACCGGTTGACCGCGCCCTCAACCAACGAGCTCAAGATCTCATCAGTTCACATTTTCCCGACGATTACTGATCGCATTGATGCACTACGCGATGAGTCCACCTGGCCTGATCCCCGTACCCGCGGACATCCACAAGTGCCACAAGTGCGTGAGCGCCAATCGTGTTTGAACACCTTGACGAATGTGAGTCGAGAAACGCGGAGACATATCAGTGCGCCTGCTCGGATGCCTAGATCGTGACCGTTGCTAATCGCGCGCTGCCGTGAGCGAAATCTTCAGTGACCAAGCGCCTGATCTAGCGCACGGTCCATCACCACAAAGGGTGCCGGACGATTAGTCCAAGCCGCGAATGCGTGCGCGGCCTGCCCTGCCAACATAGATCGTCCACTCGCCCCTCTGCCTCCCCTGGCACGGTGTTCGGCCAAGAGTGGCGTAATTTCAGGGGCGTAGATCATGTCGTAGTACAACGTGCTCATTGACATGCGTTCGGGATCGATCGGCATCAATCCTTCCTGGACAGTACCTTCCATTCCGGCCGGCGTCGCATTTACCACAAGGTCCGCCGCCTCGAGATCGGAAACGTCACCTACTCGACAGTGACCCCCTACGCGCGCGACGACGTCAAGGGCCGCATCTCGACTCCGCGCGAAGACTTTCACCTCCGCGCCCGCACGATCAAGGGCAAGGGCCGCAGCTCCTCCCGCACCACCCGCTCCAATGACCACACAGCGAAGACTCTCCAGATTCACGCCAAAATGCGTGTGCAACGCGTACAACAGCCCTGCGCCATCGGTGGACATGGCATGGTAGCCCTTGTCCGTCCTCACCAAGGTGTTGGCCGATCCGAGCCGGGTCACCTCTTCGGCAGCCGACACCGTGTGCGCCACCACCGTCGTCTTGAACGGCATCGTCACCGAGATGCCCGCGATGCCAATCTCCCATGCGGTGGCGAGAAACTGGCCAAGACCCTCACGTGATGGCTCAAATGCAAGATAGACCGCGTCAAGACCTGCGTCAGCGAGCGCCGCATTGTGCAAGACCGGCGAGAGCGAATGACGAATAGGCGAACCAATCACGCAGAACAGCCCGGTGCGCGCGCTAGGCCACGCTCCGTCGTCGCGCAATGGGATCAACCCAACCCTCCGGCCTGCGCAATTGCAGCCTGCTGCTCCGCATAGGTATCGAAGAAGCCCTCATTGGTCTGCCCCTTGAGCGCGACGAAGTACAGCCAGCTCCCTTGGGCCGGATTGAGCATGGCTCGCAACGCAGCGATCGACGGTGCAGAGATCGGCGTCGGTGGAAGCCCTGGGCTCACGTAGGTGTTGTACGGCGAGGGGTACGCCAGCTGAGCACCGGTGATAGTGCCGGTGAAGTTGCCGGTGGCATAGCGAACGGTGGAGTCCATCTGCAGGTTCATTCCCGCTGCGAGGCGATTGAGGATGACCCGCGCAACCTTGGGCATGTCGACCGCGGTGGATGCCTCTCGCTCAATGATGGACGCTCCGACAATCACCTGATACGCGCTCAATCCGTGATAGGTCTGGCCAGGCTGAAGCGAGAGCTCATCGGCAATCTGCGAGGTCCTATTCAGCATCGTCTGAATGATCTGGTGATCCGACTCGGTGGGATCGATGAAGTAGGTATCGGGGTAGAGAAGTCCCTCGAGGGAAGGGGTCGACGAAGTAAGAAACGGCGAGCTAAACGATGATGGCGTCGCAGCGTGGAGAAAACCCGATGCACTATGGCCATGAAGCTGTCCGACGGTTGCAGCGATCTGACGGAGTGTCTCGCCGGGAAGCGTGGTCAGCCTGACCGCCGAGGGGCCATTACCGATCGCGGCAAAGATCTTCCCATACGGCTCGTCCTGGAAGAGGTAGTAGATGCCAGGCTGCAAGTTTGGCGGGTGGTGGAGCTTGAGATAGATCCGGAAGTACAACGACGAGCCAATGATGTCTCGATCGGCCAGCACCTTCGCCAGCGAGTCGAGCGACGCACCGGAGTTGACGAAGACGGTCACTTCCTTCCCGTGCGCCTGACCATTCGCGTCGCGGTAGTAACTCACCGCGAAGTAGCCAACTACGAGGAGGACGACGATCACGACCGCCGTGAGGACGTTGCTGAGAAGGCCCGGGCGTCTCCGTGGAGCACCGCGCTCCTTCGCACTCGAACGGGTGTCTACTGCCTCCTCGGTCACGGGACTCATCTCGTGAGCCGCATCGAGGGGTGGCGAGACCCTCTCCGAAGAGGACAACCCGTCGTCCTTGATGGCTTCTTGGCTGATTTCCTCGTCTTCGACCGCCCCAGAAGCACCGATCGCCTCGTTGGTGGGCGTCACAACGTTGTCACCCTCGTCTCGGAGAGTCGACGAATGTGTGAACGACTGATCCGCTTCGGGATCGATCCCGTCTCGAGCTCGATCGTTGTCATTGTTCGTCATTGCTCTACCACCGTATCGAGACGCGCGCGGAAGGCACGAGGCTCGCCATATCGATCACGATCACCCGCACCGAGAAAGTCCTCGAGAATTATCGAGGCAGCAGCTGCATCGAGTTTGCCGCGCATGGAGCGCTCCGATTGTCCTACATCATGGGCTCGTCGCATCGCCTCGGCCGAGGAGAGTCGCTCATCCCAGAGCCACACTGAACAGGCGAGCTTCTCTGCTAGTTCGCACGCTTCGTCGAGGACGACCCGAGCCTGGTCGGTGAGCCCGCCTCTAAGACCGAGTGGCAGGCCAATCACCACACCGTCACACTGCTCCTCCTCCAAGAGCGAGATGACGGCACCAAGATCGCGTCCGTGATCGCCCGTTCGTACCACCACTTCGAAGGGAAGTGCGAGGGTCTCCTCCTTATTCGACCGGGCGACGCCGACGCGGCGCGCGCCAATGTCGAGTGCGAAGATTCGCAAGCCTACGCTTCACCACCTAGGACGCGCCGAACCATGGCGAGCGCTTCGTCGATGGCGTCAACGTGGCGACCGCCGGTCATCGCAAGATCTTGCTGT
>JBMFXL010000273.1:0-3026 GCA_049964275.1 Acidimicrobiales bacterium
GAAACCGCTGCGAAACACTTCCACAACGACTGGACCGCCATCACCATCTTCGTGGGCAACAGCCTCAGCCTTCGACGGGTCGAACGCTTCACCTACGGGCACATACTCCTCGAGCCCCTCCTTCTTCAGGAGTTCGAAGAATGCCGAATGCACCTGGGCAAGAGCGGCGACATCCTCATCGGAACTCTGGGCGTGAGTGAGCGCGAGCGAGAGCGTGTCCAGCGCAGGAAGGAGCTTGGTGATCAGGTTATCGTTCGCCCGAACGGTCAACTCCGCCTGGTCCCGTTGCACGCGCTTCTTGTAGTTCTCAAAGTCTGCTTGGAGATGTTGCAATGCCTTGAGAAACTCGTCGCGCTCACGAACGACCCGAACGAGTTCTGGGTCATCGTCAGTGAAGATCGCATCGAACTCGTCAGCGGAATCATCCGCAGCAACCTTGTCATTTTCAGACGTTAGATCGGTCGCATGCCCAGAGGATTCGGCCGAGGTCTCGGCCGAATCCTCCTGCTTCTCATCATCGCGGCGATCGCCGGACATCTCGCTCACTCGTTCTTACCCTTCGGCTCGTCAACGATCTCGGCATCGACGATCTCCTCATCGCTCGTGCCCGTCGAACCACTCTCAGAGGATCCTTCCGCCTGTGCGGTCTTCGCTGCCTCTTCATACAGTCGCTGCGTGAAGGTCTGACTCGCAGCCATAAGAGCCTCGGTGGCAGTACGGATTTGAGAGATGTCGGATCCCCCAACGGCCGTGCGCAATTCTCCGAGCGCAGACTCGACCTTTTCCTTCTCCGGCCCACTGAACTTCTCGCCCTGCTCCTTCAGAAGCTTCTCGGTCTGATAGACGAGGGTTTCAGCGTTATTGCGGACTTCGGCCTCCTCACGGCGAGCTTTGTCCTCTGCGAGGTGTGCCTCGGCGTCCTTCACCATCCGCTCGATGTCATCCTTGGACAGCGTCGACGAGCCGGTAATAGTGATCGACTGTTCCTTACTCGTCGCACGATCCTTGGCAGAGACGTGGACGATACCGTTTGCGTCAATGTCGAAGGTCACCTCGATCTGAGGGATGCCTTGAGGTGCTGGCGGCAACCCGACGAGTTGGAACTTACCAAGCGTCTTGTTGTACACGGCCATATCACGCTCGCCTTGAAGCACATGGATCTCCACGGACGGCTGATTGTCCTCAGCGGTAGTGAATACCTCGGTGCGCTTCGTCGGAATGGTCGTATTCCTCTCGATGAGCTTGGTCATGATTCCACCCTTGGTCTCAATCCCAAGGCTGAGAGGAGTAACGTCAAGCAACAGCACGTCCTTGACTTCGCCCTTGAGCACGCCCGCCTGGACTGCGGCTCCGACGGCCACAACTTCATCGGGATTCACGCCCTTATGAGGCTCTTTGCCAGTCAGGGACACCACCAGATCGTGGATCGCAGGCATACGCGTAGAACCGCCAACCATCACGACGTGATCGATCTGCGAGGTGGTAAGACCGGCGTCTTTGATCGCCTGCTCGAAGGGACCTTTACAGGCATCGGTAAGGTCTGCGGTGATCTCCTGGAACTTCGAACGAGTGAGTTTGAGATCAAGATGCTTAGGCCCTTCCGACGTTGCCGTGATGAACGGAAGGTTGATGGTGGTCTCCTGAACGGAAGACAACTCGATCTTGGCTTTCTCCGCTGCTTCCTTCAGGCGCTGAAGCGCCATCTTGTCCGCTGCCAGATCGACACCCTCGGTGTCTTTGAACGACTTGACTAACCAGTCGATTACCCGCTGGTCCCAGTCATCTCCTCCAAGATGGGTATTCCCGGAGGTCGACTTCACCTCGAAGACGCCGTCTCCGATCTCGAGCACCGAGACGTCGAAGGTACCTCCACCAAGATCGAACACAAGCACGGTCTGATCAGAGTTCTCCTTGTCGAGGCCGTACGCGAGCGCAGCAGCAGTCGGCTCGTTGATGATGCGGAGCACCTCGAGGCCTGCAATCTGGCCCGCTTCCTTGGTGGCCGTACGCTGGGCATCGTCAAAATAGGCCGGAACGGTGATCACCGCTTGGGTGACAGTATCGCCCAAATACGCTTCAGCATCCCTCTTCAACTTCGAGAGGATACGCGCGCTGATCTCCTGGGGAGTGTACTTCTTACCATCGATATCGATGGTCCAGGTCGTACCCATATGTCGCTTGACGGAACGAATCGTGCGATCGGGGTTCGTGATGGCCTGGCGCTTGGCGACTTCGCCAACGAGCACCTCACCGTTCTTCGAAAAGCCCACTACCGACGGAGTAGTGCGCCCACCCTCGGCATTTGGAATGACGATCGGATCGCCAGCTTCCAATACGGAGACGACGGAATTGGTCGTTCCCAGGTCGATACCCACTGCCTTCGGCATTCAAGTTCTCCTCACTGTAAGAGTTTGCATCTAAAGTTGAGTGTAATCATATCAACTTTACGAACATCACAACACTCACTATTGACGTCTATTCCGGAATCCCCAAGGGACTTTCGCCTCTTTTCACCCTCACTGCCCTTCTGTTCGCCGAACGCGGTACCCTGACGATCGTGGCACTTCTCATTTTGCTTCGACACGGACAGAGCACCTGGAATCTCGAGAATCGCTTCACTGGCTGGGTCGATATCGACCTCACACCCGCAGGAGAATCGGAGGCACGAGCCGCTGGAGAACGGATGGCGCACGCCGCACTCCATCCAGATGTCGTCTTCACCTCCGTGCTCACCCGGGCGATTCGAACCTCGGATATCGCCCTCTCGGCCATGGGAAGGTCTTGGATACCCACCCATCGACATTGGAGGCTCAACGAGCGCCACTACGGCGCACTGCAAGGCCTTGGCAAAACGGAAACGGCCGAGCGGCACGGGGCCGACCAGGTCAAGCTTTGGCGACGATCCTACGACATCGCCCCACCTCCGATCGAGACCACCAATCCCATGCATCCCATCCACGATTCCCGTTATCGCCTGGTTGCGCCCGAACTGCTTCCTGCCACCGAATGTCTGAAGGACGTGCTCG
>JBMFXL010000274.1:0-2989 GCA_049964275.1 Acidimicrobiales bacterium
GAGTCGAGGTATCGAGGTCGCACCAACCACCTGCTCGAGATCGGCGAGGGAGCCTCCGAAGTAGGGACCGTCGGTCAATACTGAGATCGCTGCTGCGCCTGCGGCCTCGTAGGTCTTGACGCGATGCTCGAGATCGACCTCACCCACAAGCGAACCTTTGGAGGGAGAACGTCGCTTGAGCTCCGCGATCACCCCAAGGGTGGCACGGGCGGCAAGGGCATCTGCGAAGCTCGGAGGAGTCGGGGCATCGATCGCACGCGCTCGCAAGATCGCGACCTCACGCGAATCGGTTGCCGCAAGCGCTCGGTGCGACGCGATGATGTCGTCGAGATAGGTCTTCACCCCTTCAATGATACTTTAGTATCGTTCCTGAACCGAAGTCCGACCATGTTCCCCCTGCTGAGATCGTTCCCATGGCAATGCCATATAGTGACCGTATGAACGAGACACAGAGCATCGTGGTAGTCGAGGACGATGCGTCGATCGCGGACCTTCTCAACACCTATCTCCGCAATGATGGCTTCAAGGTCTTCCTCGTCGACGACGGTCGCAAGGCGCTCGACACCATCGCTCGTGAACGCCCCGCACTCGTGATCTTGGATCTCAACCTGCCCGGGGACATGGACGGACTCGACGTCTGTCGCGAGCTTCGGAAGAAGTCGGAGATGCCGATCATGATGGTGAGTGCACGAGACGCCGAGTTAGACCGCGTTCTCGGCCTTGAGCTCGGCGCGGACGACTACGTCACCAAGCCCTTCTCCCCACGCGAACTCATCGCCAGGATCAAAGCGATCCTTCGTCGCTACCATCATCGCGAGGAAGAACGTGAAGATCCCATAAGCATCGGTACCATTGCCATCGACCCCCGCCGACGTGAGGTGCTCCTCGGAGGACGTCCCGTCGCGATGACCACGCGAGAGTTCGACCTACTCAGCTACTTCGCTCATAATCGAGGGGTCGTACTCACGCGCAAGCAGCTCC
Organism: Acidimicrobiales bacterium; assembly: GCA_049964275.1. Taxonomy (GTDB): domain Bacteria; phylum Actinomycetota; class Acidimicrobiia; order Acidimicrobiales; family Acidimicrobiaceae; genus JAJYZP01. The sequence continues at coordinate 982 of JBMFXL010000274.1, forward strand.
TTGATGGCGTATGGGGACCTGAGTGGTACGGGGATGATCGGACTGTCGACGTCCATGTCCGCCAGCTCCGCCGTAAGCTCGACGACCACTTTCCTCTCGTCACCGTATGGGGCGTAGGATACCGACTGGACTAGGGACGAAAGGGTGCGCAAGAAACTCACCATCGCGCTCATGGTGGCGGTGTTCGTCTCAGTAATCTCCTCCGGTGTCGGAGTGCTTCTCATCTCTACTCGCATTGAGCGTACCCAGGCCATCTCCGACATGCAGCACGCAGTATCCACACTCGAGAACCTCGCGATCACTCATCCCGCGCGATTCCATAGCCTCCTCGTACATCGAGCTCGTGTGGGCACTGAGGCCCTTTCGCTTCTTCGCTCGAATGGCACGACCACGGCGACAGGAGTTCTAAGACACCTCATTCGCCAAGAGCCCACCACCGACCAGCTGCTCAACCTCCAGCAGGTAATTGCGACGCGGGGCAACCACCTTTTCCTCTTGACGCCTGTGTCGCTCAAATCCCCAGTAGATGGGGCGAGCGTGGCGATCTTCGCCACGGCGCGAGTCATCGCCGGCAGTTTCGCCTCAGGACTCTTCATCGTGCTACTCGCGCTGTTTGTGTTAGCACTCGCCTATGTCATCGCTCGCGCACTTTCGGGTCGCATCACTAAGGCGTTCTACGCACTCATCGAAACTACCCGCGGAATCGCCAAGGGAGAGATCCATGAACGCCTTCCGATCAAACATCGTCCCGACACCGAGGTCGCCGAACTCTTCGACGCCATCAAGCACATGGCCACCGACCTCGAAGGCGCACGCGCCGCCGAACGCCAGTTCCTTCTCTCCATCTCCCATGAGCTTCGCACACCACTCACCTCGATCGTGGGTTTTTCAGAATCCATCATCGACGGCGCGATCGACGATCCAAGGAGAGCGGCCGAGACCATCCTCAAGGAATCTCGAAGGCTCGAGCACCTTGTTGGCGACCTACTGGAGCTCGCAAGCCTCCAATCCTCTCACTTCTCACTCGAGATCTCCGAGGTCTCTCTCAATCAATTGGTCGATGACTTGGCGAATGGATACCGAAGGAAGTGTGACGACCTCGGTCTCTCGTTTCGCTACCGCCCGCTCACCACTGGCCTCACGATCTCAACCGATCCCACACGATTCCTCCAGGTACTCGAGAACTTTCTTGAGAACGCCTGCAAGTTCACCACCTCCGAGGTGGCCGTCTCGGCACACTTCAATGCTCGTGGGGCAGTCATCTCGGTAATCGATGATGGTCCAGGTATCGACGAGAGCGACCGGGTGCACCTCTTCAACGAGCAGTACCGTTCGCCACGACTTGCCGCTAAGACCAAGGGAAGCGGACTAGGGCTCATGATCGCCGGTCAGCTTGCGCGTGCGCTGGGCCTCGAGGTCTCATTCCGATCCCCCCTCGCGAACTCCGGCGGTACCGAGATGCGACTCCATATTCCCGCGCGCGTTATCCACTCATCGGCACTTGTCGACACCAGTAGCCTCTCAGGGCCTACCGAGGCGGACTCCCCTACAGCGGCGACAGCTCCACGATCTCACGAGCATAGGTAATACCGCGAGCGAGCACGAGACGCTCGTCTAAATACCGTCGACCGATCAGCGCAAACCCTTCGATTCGACCATCGATCATCACGACGCTGTGCACCTCTCCCGCAGCTTGACCGGTCTCTGCAACCTGAATACTGAACGGTTCCGCTGCCTCCCCATCGGGCTCATGCTCCCATGGCGAGGTCACGAACCAACGAAGCGAACTCGGCGCCTTCGCTCCACGAGCATCCATCCGAGCGACGAGTTCTTGACCGGTGTAGCACCCTTTGGTGAATGACACGAGCGAGTCGAGCATGCTCCCAAGCGCGGCCGGCACAAGGTCTTCGAAATCCTCGAGATCGTGATCGATCTTCCGCTTCGAGATCCGTAGCGTCCGATAGTCCACCTCACTCGTAGCGGGAACCGGTGGAGCGGTCGTCGCTGG
>JBMFXL010000275.1:0-2986 GCA_049964275.1 Acidimicrobiales bacterium
CCTCGGATTTACCAAGAAAAAATCTCCCCACTGTGAAACGTGTTATGGAATCCCCCACCATAGGTGCGGTCTTCATCGGGACCCTGCTTGGAGCGGGCTCGCACTCATCGTTGGTCGCCTTATTCTCAGCTGTGTGCTTTGGTGCCGCATTCATGGCCACCTCGACCGCCATGACCAAGATTGCACAGCGCAACCTCGCGCCATCTCAGCTCACCAAGGCTATCGGAGTTGCTACGGTCGCCATCGGCATCGGACAAAGTGCCGGTCCGCTTCTCGGTGGCGCACTCTCCGATACGGCGAGCGGTCTCCAACTCGGCATGTGGTCAGCTGCGGGGCTCGTGGGTATCGCGATGGTCTGTGCGCTGCTCCAACGCGACCGCGCCCCGCTACCGACGTCTGTCGAAGTCAATCTCTGAGGGACGGAAGGCTCTCCCGTGGCCAGGGATGATCTTGATAGGGCTAAGTGCGAGGATCGAGGCGCGCGATGCGTCGAGTATGGACTGATCTCCTGAGAATGGATCAAGCTCGGGTCCATCGACGGTCCACCACGCGTGAGTGCAGACCACCGCTCCCTCGTCGGTGACGATGACCGTCGAGATGTCTTGATCGGTATGGCCCGGCGTGGAGAGCAGCGAGGTCGACGGCCCGATCTGCATCGACTCGCGGTCGAGCCACTGATCATGGTCGTAGATCGCCCAGAAGTCGTGGATGAGCGCATTGGGAAAGAGTCCTGCGTTGATCGTGTGATCAGGATGATGATGGCTCAAGATCACGTCGGTGACCGAGAGCGGATCGATGCCAAGCGATCGCATCGGTTCGAGGATCACCGACTGCGCGGCGACCATTCCTGGGTCGATCACGACGACGCGGTCCCCATCACGAACGAGCGTTACTGAAGAAGCGACCCGATCACCAGCGTAACCCTCCACCAACACGTGAACTTGTGCACGTTCGCTCATGTGGACTCTCCCCTGTTCCTTGGAATGCTCCTCGCGCTCGGAGGGGACTACCTTCCGACACGGCAAGGCCATGATAATGTAACGACCAAGGCGAACGTTCGCCGAAACGTTACACAAAGGTGGTGTCGATGCGCGCGGAAGTGAAGGGGACGACTCTCCCTGTACTCGAGGTAACCCTTGATTCCGGAGAGACCATTATTTCGACCCACGGCGAGCTTTCGTGGATGACACCCAACATGCAAATGAGCCAGACCACTGCTGGAGGTGGCCACCGGGGCATCATGTCCTCCCTCAAGCGCGCAGTCGGCGGCGGCGGACTCTTCCTTACCCAATACGAGGCGACCGGAGGACCCGGAACGGTCGCATTCGCATCCAAACTCCCAGGCCGGATCTTCCCCGTGGAGGTCGGGCCGTCAGAAGGGTATCTCGTCCATCGCCATGGTTGGGTCTGCGGCACACCTGGCATCACACCGACCGTCGGGCTCCAGCAGTCCTTCCGTGCAGGCGCGTTCGGGAGGGATGGTTTCATCCTCCAACGCCTTGAGGGCGAGGGCACGGCATATATCGAACTCTCGGGCGAGATCATCAACTATTCGCTTGTGGCGGGTCAGACTTTGCTCGTGCACCCCGGACATGTGGGCATGTTCCAAGACTCGGTCAATTTCCAGATCACCCAAGTCCAAGGACTCGCCAACAAGTTCTTCGGCGGTGATGGTTACTACCTGGTCGCCCTCACCGGTCCGGGCGACATCTGGCTCCAATCCATGCCAGTCTCGGTGCTGGCACAAGCACTCGAGCCATACCTTGGTGGCACGCCTGCCCAGGGTGCCGCGGCAGGTGGCATCGCAGGTGGTGTCGTTGGCGAGCTCTTCGGGAGAAATCTCTAGCACGTAGCGTTTTCCCGGGAGCCCCTTTACTTCCCACGCGGTAATGCCGATAGTCACGAAGTATCCGCGGAGGAAGGGAGGGGTCGGTGTTGCATTCATCTTCACTTGGTGTTCGAGAGGACATCATGGCGCGTCTTGAGCACCTATCTCCGTCATCGAACGTCGGTCTGGCAGTCCTTGAGTACGTGAATCGCGAAGACGTCGGTGCCGCCGACATCGCGCTCGTAGCGGCGGCCGATCCCGTCCTCACTGCAAGGATTATGCGGATGGCCAACTCTGCGTTCTATGGGATGGGCGGACGCATCTCCCAGCTCAATGTCGCCATCTCGATGCTCGGTATCTCTACTGTCCGTTCGCTCGCGGTAGCAGCGGTCATCGAGAAGGTCGGACGCATCTCAGATGACGACTGGCTGCATGCCATCAACTGTGCGGTGGCCTCTTCTTACGTCGCACCTCGATACCATGCCGACGCGGCGGGAGCCTTCTCCCTTGGCATGCTCCATGACATAGGACGTTCGCTCATCAGCGAGTTCGATCCAACGGGTTACAAGGAGATCAACGCGCTGCTCCACTCGGGCTTCACCGAGCAGGTCGAGCACACGGTGTCCTCCATGGAGAATGATCGCTATGGTATCACCCACGCCCAGCTCGGCGCTGAGGTCCTCACTGCATGGAACTTCCCCGAGGAACTTTGCCACGCGATTGCCTTCCACCATGCGGGGGATCCGACCGACGAAGCACTCCTCGCGACGATTCGTGCAGGTGACCGCATTTCGTACGTCCTCGAGAATCCGTCAGGTGAACCTGACGAGGGCCAGCTACTTCCCGACTGCTACGACGACGAGCAGCTTGCCGTGGCACTCTCAGAGATCGGACGCAAATCCGAGGAGATCCGCTCCCTCTTCATCTAGGAGCTTCTTCGGCACGATACAGCTCCGCAAGTCGCCTACGCTGCAGCTTGCCCGAGGCGGTCCGAGGCAGGTGATCGAGGAATCGCACCACGTTTGGCACCAGGTGCCCAAAGCCCGCAGCGACCAGACGACCAGCGAGCTCCTCCTGGGAGATGGTAGGCATGGAGGGGTTATGCCCTCCAAAGAAAGCCACGACGTCGTAGCTACCCCTTGTCGAGGGTACTCCCAC
>JBMFXL010000276.1:0-2978 GCA_049964275.1 Acidimicrobiales bacterium
CAAGATATGGCCGGGTACGTCGGACATGAGGTAGAAGGCGGATTCGACCTCATGGGCGTCCTGCCAGAGTGCGATCGCCTCCGGCACCGGAACCGGTGTCGGCCGAAGTGCCGAGATAATGCGGAACTCCCGCTTCATGTCATGTGCGGTAGGCAGTACGTGTGCGATCGGCGGGCGTCGAAGGACCAGGGTGGCGCCGTTGTCTGCGGTGACTCGAAATGTGAGGTTGGACCGACCTCCTGCGATGAGGTGAAACTGGTAGGGACGGGGGAAGTCCTTCGTCACGCTTTCAATCCAGGGGGAGAACTTCTCAAGATCGACGCTGGCCACACCGTGAGTGTAGGCGACGCGACGACGTGATATTGGTCGCGCTTCCAGTAAGTAGGGGAGAGCGACATCGATAGCCTGTAGCTATGACCGATGTTACCGATGCCAGCTTTCAAAGTGCGGTTCTCGATCGTTCGCAGGAGGTACCTGTGGTGGTCGATCTTTGGGCCCCGTGGTGTGGACCATGCAAGACACTTGGTCCGATCATTGAACGAGTAGTTGCAGAGACGAACGGTCAGGTCGAGCTCGCCAAGGTCAACGTTGATGAAAATCCCGGAATCGCGCAGGCGTTCCGGGTTCAGTCCATTCCGGCGGTATTTGCTCTCCACAAGGGGCAGGTCGTCGACCAGTTCATTGGCGCGCTTCCCGAGCATTCGGTCCGAGAGTTTGTGTCCAAGCTCGCGCCGGGCTCGGGTGAACTCGACCGACTGATTGATGCGGGCGACGAAGTGTCGCTTCGTCAGGCTCTGGAGCTTGATCCCAACTCCACCAAGGCCGTCGCGGGCCTTGCTTCATTGTTCGTTGAGAGCGATCGCATCGACGAGGCCAAGGAGCTACTTGCCAAGTACCCCGAAACCGAAGAGATCTCGCGCGTGCTTGCGCGTATTCGGCTTCTTGAAGAGGGTGCTGACGTGAATAATCTTGACAGTGTGGAGGCGGAACTCATATCGCTTCTCGACAGAGTGAAAGCTGATGATGAGGCCCGTCAGCGCTTTGTCGATCTCCTCACGGTCTTTCAAGAGGGAGATCCACGGGTCGTTCAGTATCGACGCAAGTTGACCTCCCGGCTTTTTTAGAGGACTCGGTACTTGATCACGTTCCGTTCAGGGGGTCGAACGTTCGACTTAGGTACCCAGGCGATGGCGATGGGTATCGCGAATCGGACACCGGACTCATTCTTTGATAAGGGTTCCTACTTTGCCTTCGATGCATTTCTCAGGAAGGTGGAGGAGCTCGTATCCGACGGTGCAGACATCGTCGACGTTGGTGGTGTGAAAGCTGGCCCCGGAGATGAAGTCCCTCTCGAGGAGGAGCTTGATCGGGTGGTGCCCGCTGTGGAGGCGATCCATCAGCGTTTCGACGTACTTATCTCGGTGGACACCTGGAGTGCGGCAGTGCTTGATGCCTCCCTCCGCGCTGGTGCATCGATTGGCAACGATATTTCAGGATTCGCAGACCCGGACTACCTGTCTGTGGCTGCGACCCATGATGCGGCTGTCGTGGCCACTCATATTCGGCTCCAACCACGAGTCAAAGATCCAGATCCCCGTTACCAGGATCTCGTTGGCGACGTACATCGCTTCCTTGCTGATCGCTACGCGCGAGCGGTGAAGGCAGGGGTGCATCCAGAGTCGATTGCGGTCGATGCCGGATTCGACCTCGGGAAGACCACAACACAGTCCCTCGCGCTCCTGCGCGCAACTGATCGGCTTACTGACATTGGAGCTCCTGTGTTTATCTCCGCGTCGAACAAGGGATTTCTCGGTGCGGCCCTTGGTCTTCCCCTTGGAGAGCGCAGAATCGCGTCGCTTCATGCGGTCTCCATCTCCTACATTCTTGGCGCGCGAATATTTCGGGTGCACGATGTCAAGGGAACTCGACGGACACTCGATACGCTTGCCGCATTTGCCGATCCTTCCTCCTTTATCGATCGAGCGACCGAAATACGAAGTGGATCATGAGCATCAGTTCCGGGATCATTGTCGTTCACGGTGATGATGAGGTGCTCGTTGATCGAAGGGTGGACGAGCTGGTGGCCGAGATCACCGAAGCTCGTCACGGGGATCTTGAGGTCTTCTCGAGCTTTGGTACCGATCCAGGAGTCGAGGATCTCTTGGCGACCTGCACTCAGGTTCCCATGTTTAGCGCCGCACTCCTCATCGTGATCAAGACCTTTGATCGCCTTTCGGCCGATCAGTTCGAGCGAGCGGCGGCTGCCCTTGCGGAACGTGTCGAGGAGAATCCGGTGGTGCTCGGCGTTTCCGGGATGTCGAAGCTCCCTGTAGAGCTGCGGAAGTTTATCGAAGCCCAAGGCACGTTGATTGCCGCCAAAATTGAGAGCAAGGGAGAGCTCGACTACCTTTCGAAGGTGTGTGGAGACTCACCGCTCCGTTTCACGCCCGATGCGATTCAGTCGTTGCGGGCCTCTCTGGGAAATGACCTCTCGATGGCGCCGAGCATCGTGAAGACGATCTCCGCTGCATTTGCGGAGGGGTCGATTGTCGATGCTTCTCAGATCGAGCCTTATCTAAGTTTCGCTGGAGACGTCGCACCCTGGAAGCTCATCGACCATATCGAAGCGGGGCGCACCAGAGAGGCACTCGACTTTCTTGCCCAGCTGATGGACGGTCTCGATCGACCATCTCCGCTGATTACGGCGATTCTCGCCAACCACTTTATGGAACTGGCTGCACTCGCATCGCCAACGTTGCAGACCCTTGAGTCAAAGAATGCAGCCCTTGAGGCGGCAGGGTTCCGCCCAAAGCAGCAGTGGCTCGTCGATCGACGGTGGGCGGTCGCCAAAGGTCTCAGACTTGAGGATCTGCGCCGCATCTTCCGGTCGCTCGGTGATGCCGAGCGAGACCTTCGCGGTGGTAGCGGACTCGCTGAGCGCTACGTCATGGATCTACTCGTCGCGCGATTGAGTTCGA
>JBMFXL010000277.1:0-2968 GCA_049964275.1 Acidimicrobiales bacterium
CTATGGGAGAGGATCAACGCAGCACTTGCGCCGATCGTCGGTCAGCGAATTCGTGTCCGTACGACCATCGCGTCGTTCAAGCTTTCTCGTGACGGGCATGCATTCTTCGACCTTGTCAGCGCGGTAGATCAGGGGGGCACCTCGAAGCGGGTGACGGCCATGCTTCCTGGGGTTATCTGGGCGACGAGCTATCGGAGAATCGCCGCTGTGCTGGACCGCGAGGGACTCGGTCGACTTGGGAACGATCTCGAGCTCATATTGGTCGGAAAGCTCGTCGCGACGGCTCGCTACGGACGAATCCAGTTCCAGGTGGAAGATGTCGATGTGCGTGCACTTCGAGTCGACGCATTGATCAAGCTCGAGACGATTCGGGAGAAGCTCCGCGCAGAAGGAGTGTGGACGCTGAACCGCTCGCTCGTCGTTACAGAGGTACCTCTTCGTATCGCATTGGTGACCTCATCGGCGGGAGCAGTAAAGAGCGACTTCCTTCGACCGATTGAGGCGAGCCCGTACCGAATCTCCGTGGACTTCTTCCCGACGGGAGTAGCTGGTGAAGCTGCGCTCGTAGAGATACCTCACGCGCTGGGGCGGGCCTCCCAGGGCGACTACGACGTCATCGTGTTGGTGCGAGGAGGAGGCTCAGCGGCGGATCTATCCACCTTCAACGAGGAGGTCGTTGTTCGTGCAGTTGCGTCGTGTGATCTTCCGGTATGGGTCGCAATCGGCCACTCCACGGACCGAGGTTCCGTGCTCGTGGACGAGGTGGCGAACCGGGCCTTCGACGTGCCGCAGAGCATTGGCACATGTATTGTCGATTTGGCAAGATCATTCCTTGATGAGGCAGACGCGATTGCGCGGAGGGCGATGCGAGCGGCAGAGCTACGGCTCCGTGAAGAGACGATCAGCCTCACACGTTCCCTGCCGTCTCTCGTGAATTCCGTCCATCAATCGCTTGGTAGGCAGGCTGTGACCATTGATAGCACGCTCGCTCGACTACACCGTCGAAGTGCTGACGAGCTCGCATCATCGCTACGCGGAATCGAGTACCTCCGGTCTCGGATTCACGCGGCTTCCCGACACGCGGTAGCACAACGCTTCGAGATGGTCCCGAGCAGCGAGCTCTACCGGATACGAAGAGCCGCCGATCATGCCTTTCGACTACGTATCGACGTGATTGCCAACTTAGAGCGAGCCGTGAGCGGCATCGACATCGATGCTGTGTTGGCGCAAGGGTTTGTTGCGGTCATTTCCGAGGAAGGATATTGGGTCCGTGATGGGGCCGGAATCGGTCCGGGTGCTCCGTTAGAGTTGGTGTTCCGTGATGCTCGACGCGCGGTGAGCGTCACAGACGGCGGCGGGGCGGAGTCGCTCTCGACCTCCGGAGAAGGGGAGTAACTGCATGACCGAAGGCTTCGTGGAAGAAGATGAGTTTGCCGAGCGATCGTTTCGAGAGCTCAAGGAGGAACTCGAATCCATTGCGGAGAGGCTCAACGATCCTGAGGCTTCACTCGAAGAGATCAGCCAGCTCGTAAAACGAGCGAAGACGATCGTAGGTGTGTGCAAAGGTCGAATCGAGCGTACTCGCGAGGAAGTCGACGCCATTTTGGGCGAGGAGGACTAACGGAGTCCCACGAGGTCGCGATACCGAGCTGAGGCTGGGGCGACGTACCCAGCGCTTCCTCGGGTGCGTGATCTCACGTGGCATGCTTCAGCCCACCGGACAGTTCGTTCGGGAATCCGTCCTGGATGTGAAGGCTTCCGTCTTGCCGTACTGCCACGTCGGCACTCGTACGGACCGAACGGAATGAAGGCGTAGGCTGTGGGTCGATTTCCGTGCATCATTGGAGTCCGATTTCCGCACGAAGATCCCGCCCCCGTAGCTCAGGGGATAGAGCAGTGGTTTCCTAAACCATGTGCGCAGGTTCGAATCCTGCCGGGGGCACCGTTGGGGGTGCCAATGCACCAGGTCGTGATATATGGGTGTTCCTCCATCTCGAGCCGGTCGTGACTCGGAGTCATTCCTGAGTCTTGGAGGTCCTTCGTGGATGGAGAACCTCTCCGCGAGCGAGCATGTCAATGTAGTCGGCAAGCTTGCGAACGCGGGTGTCTGGACGTTTTACCGCATTGAGTCGGTAGATGATGGCGTAACGGTTCGCGGCATCCATCTGGTGGAACGTCGTATGCGCGGCTGGATTGGAGTTCAAGGCATCGCTGAGATCACGAGGAATCTCCGACTTGGATTGTCCCTCATATGCACGGTCCCAGCTTCCTTCGGCCTTGGCCCGTTCTACGCTGGCGATTCCGGCAGGTTGCATCCTTCCTTCTTCGGAGAGTCGTGTCACGAGTTCGACGTTTCTCCTTGACCACGCGCTTTTAGGTCGTCGGGGAGTGAAGCGCTGGCGGTAGCTCTCGTTGTCCCTGCGGGCGAGTTGGCCGTCGATCCATCCGTAACAGAGGGCCTCTTCTAGGGCTTGTGCATAGGTAAGTGTGGTTACCTTGCCGCCCTTCTTGTGCAGCACAAGCCATACGCCTCGATGCTGACCGTGATGTCCATCTAGCCACAGTCGCCAAGAGGCGATATCTGGAATCAGTAACTCCTCGAGGTCAGACATTGCGGTCCCTGATCGGTCGGAGACCGGTCGGTGTCGTTTTGACCGCGCGTCTACGCTTTGATGAATCGCCTGTCGTGGTGGTCCGCAAGCAAGATGCATCGGTGGTGGACAAGCTAATGGGCAATCTGCTCCACTTCTCAGAACGCGTCTCTCGTAGACCTCCAAGCGCTGCGCGCGGGATGGACGAAGGGTCGCGGGTTGACCGTTCTTAGTGAACTATGTCGTACCCAGGCTGTACCCATCTCCAAAGCGTAGCTCGCGGGAAAGTTGGATTGCTTGAATCCAGCTGGGTGCCAAGGAGCGTTACACCCACCCCCACTCTCCCAGCAACCTCCCATCCAACCCCTACCAAGCGG
>JBMFXL010000278.1:0-2954 GCA_049964275.1 Acidimicrobiales bacterium
GTAGCTCCGGCACTGCTCGAACGGCTTGGTACACATCTCTTGCAGATCAACTCAGTATTTGGAATCACCCTCGTACTCGTCGAGCATCGGCTAGAGATCGTCGAACGTATCTGTGGATCGGTGGTAGTGCTCGCCGCGGGTCGGAAGCTTGCTGAAGGAACCATGGAGACGCTTCGGCGGAATGAAGAGGTGATCGAGGCGTACCTCGGAACAGGTGTGAGCCATGAGCGTCCTTGAGATCACTGGAGTATCCGCAGGATATGGGCGCACCGCCGTGGTGTCTGAGGTGAGCCTCAAGGCCAAGGTGGGGCAAATTGTGAGTATTGTCGGTCCGAATGGAGCCGGGAAGTCGACCCTTCTGAAGGCGTTATTCGGACTGATCGATGTCACCGCCGGCTCGGTGAAGCTCGACGGAGTTGAAGTAGTTTCATGGCCGACGCATCAGCTCGCGCGAGCGGGGATCTCATACGTTCCGCAGGTTGAGAATATTTTCCCGTCGCTCTCTATTCGTGAGAATCTCGAGGTGGGTGGCTTTTTCCGCAAAGGCGAGCTCGAAGACCGTATCCACCAGGTGTTCTCGATCTTTCCTGATCTCAAACATGGACCAGATCGCAAAGCAAGTGATCTCTCAGGCGGGCAGCGTAACATGCTCGGGATGGCTCGAGCACTGATGTCGGACCCGAAGATCATTCTCCTCGACGAACCGACCGCAGGGCTTTCCCCTCGCTACGTGGAGGTCGTATGGGAGCTTGTTGACGCCATCGCTTCGACTGGCACGAGCGTGGTGATCGTAGAGCAAAGCGTTGAACGTTCAGTTCGATTCTCTGAATGGGTTTACGTCATGATCTCCGGTCGGAATCTGATGGACGGACCTGCAGAGGTGATAGGACGACGAAACCTCGCGGAGATCTTCCTTGGGGCCCCCTCGATCTCGGCACGCCTATGAGCAGGTTGCAGTCGGGTGCCCTCGGCAAGGTACTCAGACAGGGGATGCGCCACAGACTCCGAATTGGGCGCTTTGGTGCACTGGCCGGTGTAATCCTGCTCGCGCAGTGTGCGCTCGGGCTCTCGGGCGGCATTGCATCCGCGTCGACCTCCCCGTTGATCGTTGGTGAGCTTTTGCCGATGTCTGGCTCGGAATCCTACGTTGGACAATGGTATGACCATGGTATCCAGGCAGGAATCTGGGAGGTCAACTCCCATGGCGGGGTGCTTGGTCACCGGTTGGTCTCTACGCTCCAAGACACTGGCGGGGATCCGGTCGACGCAGTGACAGCCTATCGAACACTGCTCTTGCACTCTCCGGACTACATTGTGGGCCCATCCTCCCTAGAGATTATGGGAGTAATCAACCTCTTTCAGAAACAGCACGTCGTTGATCTGATGGAAGGAGGCACCACGCAACTTGACCGAATGCGGTACTCGTACGTGTACCGCACCTTTCCTTCGGATTCGGCACAGCTCGCCGCGGAGGCCTACTACGCACTACATGAGCTTGGGTGTCGGAGGGCCTCGCTCGTGTATACCTCTGCCGCAAACACCCAAGCTGAAGTCGCGCCGATTACCTCGGCATTTGGTTCGAACGGCGGCACGGTGGTCGACGTGGAGAGCCTCCAACCAGGACAGAGTTCTTATCTTGCGGAAGTATCAAGGACATTTGCCCCCCACCCTCAGTGTGTGTTCTTTGACGCGGATCCTCAAACGACCGCGACGTTTATGGACAATGTGCGTCAGTTGGGACACATGAACGTCCATTTCATCGGCGGAGACACCGGTGCATCGTTGCAAATGGCCGAGGCAATGGGTCTTTCGTCAGCCTCCCGTTGGCTCACTGGACTCACGACGCCTCCTGTGTTCTCACAGTCGTATCGGGAGTTTGCTCGGGCGTACGAGGCAGAATGGCATACTCGCGCCATTCTTCCCGCTGCACCGGCGATGTACGACGCGATCATCTTGGCGTCCCTTGCGATGGTTGCAGCGCACAGCACCAATCCCCATATCTGGGTGCATGATCTGACTTTGGTGAGTAATCCGCCAGGCGTACCCGTATATACCTATGCGCAGGGGGTCGCGCTTCTTCGACGAGGAGTCAAGATTAACTATCAAGGTGCGAGCGGTCCAGAAGATTTCAATCGCTTCCACAACGTGTTTGCGGGATTTGAGATCGTTCGGTTCAATGCGGATGGGACGGGACTTCGCTCTATCGCGAATGTCACCGCTTCCGACGTCGCCTCGATGTACGCTCGACGATCCTCGGGGACCGGTAGTTCTTTCGCGCAATAGCCATCGATACGATGGACCGGCGACACGGTTCATGGTTGAGAGAGTCGGAAATCTCTCGGGGTAGGCAGACCTACTCTTTGGCTCGTGGATATTCAGCGCCGAGAGCATCTTGGTCTGACTGGCCTGATCCCCGTGAACTGATCCACTTGACCGGTTTTGGCGGAGCCCCTCAGTAAGACATTAGTCTGCACTGGATTGGAATCAATTTCCCATGTAAGAGCTCATACGTCAATGTGAAGCGGTGAGCGATATGAGAGCTCACGTATGGTGACTGAGCATCAAGGATGCTCACCAGTTCATGGATGCGAGCCGCATTCTGACCGTCATCGTGGACGATCCCATGACCCGTGATCCCGAGGACGACTTTCTCGTCCTCCTGGCGGAGGTGGAAGGTTCCGACGTGTTGGTATCCGGAGACCCAGACCTCGTCGCGGTGCAGCGTCGGGGACTTGTCGTGATAACGGCCCGCGCGTTTCTGGATGACCTGGCAAAGCTGGTCTGACGTCGGAGATACCCGGTGGGACCCACTGATCTCCACGACGGAGCATCCCGCCAGGCGGGTTGAGGCGTGCGAAGGTAGAGATGGAGGTGGGAGGCAGATGTGGGTGGTAAGGTACTGACGAGAATCATGGAATCTCCCCAGGGTCGATCATCGAAATTCCCCATCTCCT
>JBMFXL010000279.1:0-2951 GCA_049964275.1 Acidimicrobiales bacterium
GTCCCCGATCCTATGGAGTTGGCATACGGCACCGGATTATTGGCGGGATCGGTATATCCGGTATTGGGATACGGGACCTCTTCGACGATGATGTTGTTCGCCGTGACCGGCGTGCCCGAGGTATCGACCTGTGGCACACCATTCGTCGACCGGGTAAAGCTGCCAGTACTGGCGCTCCAGGCCCAATGAGCGACCTCAGCACCGGACATGGTGACCGTTACCGCGCTGATCAGCTTGGGGTGCGCGCTCGCGTTCGCAGTTGCTAATCCACCAGCAGGTGCGAAATCGAAGATCTTCGGCGGCGCACTTCCTTGCGATCCCGCGAACTTCCTCAAGTCAATGGTCGACGTAAAGAGATTATGCGGCGAAGGTCGACTCATGTTGCGGTAGTAGTCACCGCCCGCAACATTGGCCCCCACGTCAATAATGCCGGCTGCCCGCACTGCACTAACGAAGGGTGGAATTCCCCCTGAGTACGCAAAGAGCCCTCCAATTGGCGCAACGATCAGCGCATCGGAGTAACGAACCGAACGTACAGGCCCGACCACTGGCGCCTCGTGGCTCTGGAAGATGGCCATGTAGCGGGTAATTCCGCCCTCGACGACCTCTTCATAGATCACGTCGGCCTGGTTGAGTCCCGCTTGGGGCCACGCAACGCCCGGTGCATTGTCAACTTTCACCTCGAGCGCAGGCACTTGCGCCGCCGAGGCGGTAGCGGGAAGCCCAGTGAGAGGATAGGTATCTGGCAGCGTTGTCGTGGTGGTGCGCGGAATCGGCATGCTCGTCGTCGAAGCGGCGCTACCTCCTCCACTCGTGCCACATGCGGACAGGACTAGCAAGGCGAACGTAGCCACAAGGGCTACTCGGCGACTTCGATGCAAACGTTCTCTCCTACCACTCGCGAAGCTCATCGACCCGAAGTCGGGCTGATGCATTCGCCTCTCGATACACCCATGGATACAGCCACTGCCACGCGGCAGCTCGACCAATTCCTATGGTCACTACCCCTTCCTCATCGGAAGGTGGAAGCGACTTCTCAAGCGCATCTGCGAGCGCAGGAGGAAAACGTGTGAGGGTCAACGCAGCGAGATCCACCATTTCGATCTCCCTCGCAAGGGACGGCTTCAATCTTGCGGGGTACGCTCCGAAACTTACCCAGGCAAGGATCTTTCGTGGGAGCGACAGGATGGCGTCGTAGGAAGCAAGTCCTGAACGAAGTCGGGCGATCTCTCGCGCGACCACAGCTTCGAGTTCGATGATCGAGTACTGCGCGAGTGCGCCGCGAGTGATCAGAATAGACGCATGGCCTCGAGGACCAAGGACCGAGGTCGCATTGACCGCTCCAGTGTCGATGACGAGGATGTCTGGAAGTTCGAGGCCAGACTGCGCACACAGCGACTCCGCGACCGTCTGCACTCGGTCGAGGCGTTGATCGGTGGTGGATCCTTGACGCACGAGTGACCGAAGACCCCAGAAAGAGAAGTACTTCGCCGAGAACAAGATCACCATCGTAAGCACGAGTGCCGCAATGATCGCGTAGGGAACCGCCGTTACCGATGGCGAGGAGGTCGTCGCGATCCCAAGAATGATTCGGACTGGGACCCACAGGATCACCGCAGAGATCAACCAGACCACCGCGTAGACCGTTGAGACCTCGAGTCGCTTCCCCCAGACCTGAAAGATCCGGGCACCACCCCAGAGCAGGGTCTTGTCAGAGGAATCAATCACGCGGCCAGCCTATTTGCTTCGAGAGGAAAGACAATCAAGAAAGAGATCCGCATAGCTCTTCGCCAACTCGTCAACCGAGTATCCCTGAGCGGTGATCCTCCCACCGCTGCGCAGTGCAGAGGCAAGGGTATGGTCATCGAGTGACCGCACTATGGCATCGGCAAGGGAGCGGTCATCGCCGGGCGGTACGAGCAATGCGTCGCGCTCGTGTTGGGCAACGGTCTGATAACCGGGGATCGCGCTCGCCACTACGACGGCGTCTGCCGCCATCGCTTCGAGGAGGACGACACCGAAGGACTCCCCGTAGAGCGACGGCGCAACCACGACGTCGGCTGCGCGCAACCGCGACGACGCTTCCGCTTCGGAGATCCGCCCGAGCCACTTCACGCCGTCGAGACCTCGAAATCGATGGTGGAGTTCCTCGGTTTGGGGCCCATCACCGGCGATCCAGAGTTCGGTGTCGAGTCGTTCGATCCGACGCCACGCAGAGAGCAGCGTCGAAAGTCCTTTGCGATGTTCATGTCGACCAATGAACATGACGACATCACCTTCGTGCGACCACGGTCGTGCATCGGCGAAACGCGAGAGGTCGACGGCATTGCCAACTACCGTTGGCGAGAGCCCCCAGACCTCATGTGCGGTCGACGCAGCCTCGGCGGAGACCGCCACGCTCGCATCGAGCCGACGAGTCAATGGTCGGAATGCCCTGCCGTATGCACGATAGATGGGTGAAACCCCAGCTCGATGGAAGGTGCCGATCGTCACCGCGCGTGATCGCAACATCGCCGCTACGCCTACGAGAGGAACGAACGGCTCGTGAACATGGACCACGTCATAGGTGCCACCTACCAAGAGCCGATACATTCTTCGCCACATCACGGGGCCTATGGCGATCGGAGCAACAGATCCGTTCGCTCGCCACGTGTGACTCGCACCGAGCGAGCGGAGTTCCTCGGCAGACACGGGCTCGTCGTAGGGTGCGATGATCTCCACTTCGTGACCCAGGTTCGAAAGCGCGTGCGAGAGCGCAATCACCTGACCTTGCACGCCGCCGGGGACGCTCAAGCTGTAGGGCGAGACTTCGGCTATTTTCACGGCCCCACCATGCTAGTCGGCCCGACCTAGGAATCAGATGGTCGTTGATCCAGCCAGAACGGCACGAAGACGTGCCACTGCTCGGGAGCTTGCCGGACGAGCTCTTCGAGCGCGCGAGCGACGAGCGC
>JBMFXL010000280.1:0-2950 GCA_049964275.1 Acidimicrobiales bacterium
CACACCGGGCGACCCAAGACCCTCGACGAGCGCTTCTTCACCCACTATGCGGCATCGGCCGACGGTCGCCACGTGAGCGCGCGTGCGCGGCTCCATCCTCCGACCACCGAGCCTGACAACCGTTTCGTATACGCCGTGCGCCGAAGCGATCTCGACATCATGGATCACGTCAATAACGCAATTCACCTCGACTTCGTCGAACAGTGCCTCCATGACGCAGGCAAAAGGATCGATTCCGGCCTCTCCGTGCGGACGAGGATCGAGTATGGCGAAGCGATCGAGTACGGCGAGCCCGTCGAGGCCGCCTACTTCCATACCGACCAGGGCACATGGGTGACCCTCACACAGGCGGGACGCACCCGATCCGTCTTCCTCCTCGATCCTCGAGACCACGAGGCGAAGTAACGCTTCCAACGCTTGGTGCTACGAAGGTGGATCTCCCGGACACGCTCCGATCAACTCGGTGCGGGTAGTCCGAGCAAGCCCCGAAGCTGCGCAACGTCCCTCTGACGTGGACCATCTCCATCTCCTGGCACCTCGAGGATGACATCCGTTCCCTCGAAGGCGTCGAGCAAGAGCAATTCGGCGATCGCTTCCTCACCGATAGCACCTTCGCCAAGATTCGCGTGGCGATCGTGATTGGATCCAAGTTCGGTCTTCGAATCATTACAGTGCACCGCATCGACCCCGCCGAACAGCGAGCTCGAAGCGGCGGCAAGGTCCTCCCTTACGAAGGGATCCCGTAAGTCGTAGCCGAACGCAAAGAGATGTTGAGTGTCGAGACACACCCCCAGGCGATCGGGTCGATCGACTCCATGGAGAAGGTCAGCTAGCTCCTCGAGGCTCCCACCTACGGTTCCTCCCGCGCCAGCGGTGTTCTCGAGCAGTAGCTTCGTCGGAGTCGCGTGAGCGTCGAGCAACGAGACCGCCGCGTCTAGCGCTCCGATCACCTGCTCTCGCACCGCGAGGTAGCCATGTCCGCGATGCGAGCCCGTATGGAGCACGACCGAGCCACACCCAAGGTTGGAAGCAGAGGTAAGTGTCTGGAGCAGGAGAGTTCGCGATTTCGAGAACAGGGCCTCATCGGAGGAGGCCAAATTGATGAGGTAGTTCGCATGTACCACCATCGCCGTTACCACGGGTGACACGGCGACTGCCTGCTGCAGCTGGATACCTTCGTCGGGTTCCTTGACCTTGTGTGCCCACGTCCGCGGACTTCCGACGAATATCTGTCCCACCTCCGCACCGAGTCGCTCCGCTTCGGCCACACCCGACAGGGGACCCGACTTGGTCGTGACATGCGCACCTATTTGCATGACACAAGGTTAGGACCCGTCCCTCGAGTCATTGCGCATCACAACCGAGGTACGCCTAGTGAGTAAGTTCGGTGCATCGGCTAGGCTACCTCACCGAGTGTGCGCACGCCTTCGGGAGCGCGAACACAACGTTGTTGATGAGTTCGAAGAGAAGGTTATGGCTTCACGGATTGAAGTAGAGCTGACAAGCAAGCGCGACAATGACACGTGGACGTGGAGAGCCGCCGGTGCAAAGCAGCCCAAGGGAATCGTTTCGAGCTCGCTGCTCTACGAAGGTGCGAAGGTCGGTGACATCGTCAAGGCCGATGCGGCCTTCGAGATCGACGGCATCGTGATCCAGTCGATCATCCCGCCCAAGGCGAAGGAAGGCATCGAGGGTCTCATCGAGATCAAGGGCAAGTCCGAGCCAACCTCCCTCGTGACGAGCACCCTTGTGAAGCGACGAGACAATCGCCGTTCAGGAGGTCGCGAGCGTGGAGAACGATCCGGGCGCGCACCCCGTCGTGAGGGGGAAACGGGCGCGCGGCCCCCACGAGATCGAGCTCCACAGGGCGAGCGTCGGGACCATGGAGAACGCCCACGCCGCAACGCTGCGCCCGAGGTGACCAAACCACGTCCCAAGAAGCTCCTTCCATTGAACAAGAACCGCAATGCGTTCCTCGCGAGCGTGACCGCGGAACAACGACCCATCGCCGAACAGCTCATTCGAGGCGGCATTCCCCAGGTCCGCACCGCACTCGCGACCGCGAACGAACTAGCGCGTGCGAACGGCACCCCCGAGACCCCGGAGTCCGCAGTGATGGCCATCGCCGAGCAACTCGTCGCGGCCTCGAAGATCGCTGTATGGATGGACCGAGCAGAGGCTGCACTCAAAGATGCCGATGAGATCTCGCTTCGCGATCTCCGTTCGGTCGTGGCCTCCTCTGACTCCGCCGGCAAAGACGCCACCGCCCAAGAGCTCCGTGACGCACTACGTGCGAAGCTCGCTGAGCGAGTCGAGCGGTCCACCGCCGAATGGATCTCGGAGATCACCAAGGCACTGGACGAAAATCGAATCGTTCGTGCCCTCCGTCTCTCCGCCCGTCCAACGGAACCGACTGCAAAGTTCCCCGAGGCACTCAGCGCACGACTCATCGAAGCAACGAACGCGGCAATGGTCCCAGAGACGACGGAGGACCGCTGGAGCACCCTGATCGAAGCGGTTGCAGAGTCACCGATTCGTCGCCAAGTACGACCCGGCGGCCTTCCTGAAGGTGCCAGTGCACAATTGATCGAGTTCGCCAAGGAGTCGAGCGGTCGGATTCCGGCACTTGCAGAGATGCTTGGGGTGACGATTCCGCCACCACCGAAGCCTCGTCTTGTCGTTGCTCCCGATGGTCGTGCGCAGCGACGTCGTCGCGAGCGCGGCACAGAAGAACGAACGAACACTGCGGGAACCGATACGCCATCGCCAAAGGCGAAGGCGTCAACTCCTGGGTCAACCGAGACGCCGGAAGTTCGCGCTCAGTCCACCACTGAGGCCGAGAGAGCGGCCGACGGCGACGCGGTACCGACAAACGAACAGTCAACCGCCACCGAAACGGTCCCCACAGCTGAGGAAGCGTCTTCCCGGGCCGCCGAGGCCGTCGAGGCAG